>JAFSKE010000090.1 GCA_017449135.1 Synergistaceae bacterium | reverse complement strand
TTGTAAATTAATCCGTAACCTTGAGCCTTGTAAAAATCGTCAATCGTTAATCCGTCTTCAGGTGATTTATACTCAAACAAATTCACTCGCTTGAAAAATTTTCCAATCGGATCATTCAATTTTACATTTTTTTCCTTCTTAATAATCAAAAAATCTAATCTTATCGGTTCTTCTCCAAGTTCCTTTTCCTGTTCGTACGTAACGGGTGCTTTTACTAAATCATATTCGACTTTCATTGCCGCATAAAATCCATAATGAAATCTCGTTCGCCCTGTCTCTTCCGCTATTGGTTCCGCCTCCTTTATTACTGATTCTAATCCTTTCGTCAAATTTTTAGTTGTAAAATAATTAACAAAACTTGAAAGGAGAAAATTAAAATGCCTCAAATGATTTTAGATATTTCGCCCGAACTTCAAAACCGTATTCACAAATGGAGTAACGAAACGAATCTTCCCCCACAGGATTTAGCGATTGACTTACTTGACTGGTATTTTGATGATTGTGATGCAGGAGAGATTGAAGCTGAAAAATTTAACGACATTACAAAAACTGCTCTCGCTGAGGCCGATGACATGCAAAAACACCCAGAGGATTATAAATGTTACGATTCTTTTGCTGACTTTTTAGCGGAAATTGAAAATGAAGAAACTCAAAATTGAACCGTCAAAACGTTTCAAACGTGATGTCGAACTTGCTCGAAAACGTGGGTATAACATCGAACTTTTGAACGATGTCGTTAATATGATTGCTGAAGGACAAAAATTGCCTCCGAGATATAGAGACCATGAACTTAAAGGGGATTTTTCAGGCCTTCGTGAGTGTCATGTACAATCGGATTGGCTGTTGGTTTATCGAATTGACAATGACGAAGTGAAATTATTGCTTTTACGTACAGGGACACATTCAGATTTATTTTAATTTCAATGCTATAATTCAAATTAAAGTTTTCGCCTTTTTGCTCCGAAATACATATCGAAGTTTAGTAACAGGCATCACAAAATTCTCGTTAAGGAGGTGAAGCCTCACAAATTGCGCTCATTGGCGGTATGCTTCCCCGATTTCGGATTTTCTCGGGACGGTGTACTTTCGATAGTTTTCATTCATATATTTACAAATTAAAAATTTTTATAACAAGGAGGTTTATTGTATATGAGAAAACGTTTATTTAGTTTACTGCTCGTTCTCGCTATGGTTCTGTCTCTTGGATCTGTTGCGTTTGCTGCTGCTGCTACACCTACAGTATTAAATAAAGAAGTAGTTTATGCTGCTGTGAATAATGAGATGTGCAGGTCTGTTGTAACAGCAACGGGGCCTAGTAGTAGTAATTGGTATATGTCGACTGATGTTTTGCCGGATAATACAAATGAAGGTTTGGTGTCAGTATCCAGTATCACTGTTAATAATCTGACTGTAGCGATGACAGGCGGGTCTACAGCAAAAACAATTACTGTTAGCGGTACACCGGCAAAAATGGGAGATTACAAAGTTTATGTAAAAGCGGCTAATGGAACTGTAACAAATTTTGTAATTAAAGTTGTTGCGGCTTCTAACGCCAAACCCCCCGTATTCACCATCAAGAAAGCCGATGCGACAAAACTTTTCAACGATCCTGACAACGATTACACCATTAAGTATAACGAGGATATTACAAACGTTTCGTTCGATGTTGACAGTATGGTTGCAATGAAGGGTTGGAAAGTTGACGGACTTCCCGAAGGTTTAAGCTGGGATAACACACTCGGTGATAATATAATCAGATTCACGGGCAGACCCACCGTTGCTGTCAAAAATCAGAACGTAACCGTTACGGCCACTAACAAAAAAGGTGCCTCATCGTTGCAGTTCAAAATTTCCGTTCCTTATGAGGAAGATTTGCAGTGGGCTTATGATGGAACAACGATGACTCCGACAGGTACATCAAACACAGTTGCAGCTTCAAATTACGCAACTGAAATCGACACAAACCTTTCAAACGATCACAAAGTCGGCGATCAAATTTCAGACTCTGCACCTGTTGACGGTACAACAACGGCGAATACTACTAACTCCGACATCGTTTTCCGAGCTGTACCCGGCCCCATAACTTGGACTTACAAAAACCTTCCTACGGGAATTAAGGCTACTGTAAGCGGAGACACTGACCTTGTTTTGACGGGAACTTTCACAAAGATGTCTGAATTTGACAGTGACGGTGAACTCAAAAAGAACCTCATCATCACGGCCAAGAATGCTGCTGTTGACGGTGAAAAAACACTCACAAAAGAATTTGCCGTAAAAGTCTGGGATAAACCTCAAATTACGACCTCGACAATCCCTGCTCTTCAGGCTGAAAAGGACGTTAAGATTAAACTTGATGTCAAAAATGCCCCGATTAAAACCTGGAAAATTATGGCAATGGGCAAAGATGACAATTCCTCATCGGACATCGTAGCTGCACCTGTTACAATCAAAACGAGTGATGATACCGCTGCCGGCGTTTTAAGTTTTAACGTTTCATCTCAGACAATCGTCGGAAGCATGGACGCATTCCCGAACGGAGACAAGATTAAATTAACGGTAAAAGTCGGAAACCCCTACACCGGAACGACTGAATCAAAACTTGTTACAAAGAGTTTCACCGTTGATTTCAAGGGAATTGCACCGACATTGGCAAGTGTTACGCCGACATTGACGGATTCAAAGAATACTCTTAGCTTCGATATTGCAAAAGGAACACCCCCCATCGCACTTAAAGCATATATTGACGCTGCGAGTGCAAAGACTCTCGGAATTGGAAACGGTAAATCACGTGTTGAAATCGACAACACCGGAATTGCGAAACTCGGATTGAAATTTGAACAGCCGAATTCGAATAATGCAAGTGCTGATAATCAATATTCAGGCGTTCTTACGTACACTCCTGATGTTACAACGGTCGACTATGCTTCTTACAAGGGAATCGGTCTCACGATTGAAGCCTCAAACGGAGCAACGGGAACAAAACCTGTCAGCAAGACATTCAAACTTAATTTGAATCCTGACAATGCAGCTGCTTGGTATGATGAAGAAGATGATAAGCTCGGTTCTGCATATACACCGGAAGACGCTTTGACGCATGGAACTGCAATGAATGCTGCTACGTTTACTTTAAGCGGAGACAAACCGTTGACAATCACATCACCTAAAGACGGTTACGAAGTAAACGGGCTCACGGCAACAGTAACACAGCCCGGAGACGGCGAGGCAGTTTCTGCAAATGCAAAAGTTGAAATCAGCGGAACACCGACTGAAAAGAAAAACACGTCATTTACGTTAACTGCTGAAAACCCGTTGACGAAGAAGAAATTTACGACGAAGGTAACATTTACGGTTGCGGCAAATGAAAACGTTGCGACAGAAAAACCCGTATTCACTGCTCCTTCGACTCTTGACATGGCAGGAACAGGCGACACCCTCGTATTCAAAGTAGGGCCGAAAAAAGCAATGCCTCTTGAAAATAATGTGGGCGATTGGACAGCTACAGACAGCGGAATCAAAGCCTATGTTGCCGCAAAAGATGCAAAAGCATTATTCGGAATTGAAAATGACATCGACCTTATTAATGATGCTGCTGCAATCGGTTTGACTGCTGCAGTTGCCAATATGGATTCACAGAATTCAGAGGGAACAATCACCCTTACTGCTAATGTAGCCGATGCAGATTTCCAGTCATACAAAGGACTTCCGATAACCTTTGAGGCTCAGAACTACGTAACCAGCAATGACGCTAAGAAACCCGGCGAACCTGTTGTCAAGACCTTCAAGATCAATGTCAGTAAAGACGCTGACGTAGCATGGAGCGACGGAACAAACATGTTGACCGGAACTGTTACGATCCCCGCGTCAGTTGATGAGGCTATCGCTGCAACCGGTGCGACAGGAACTAACACTAAGGGTGCAACGGTATCGCTCGCAGGTTTGACGTTCACGTTATCAGGTGCAAAACCGTTGACGATGACAGCTCCGACAGCCGACAGCTCTACTAACGGAATCGAGACTGAAGTAGATACAAACGCAGGAACGTTCAAAATCAGCGGAACTCCGACAAAGAAGGGCAAAATTAATTTCACCCTCACAGGCGAAAACAAAGTTGCGAAGAAAAAAGCAAGTTTGAAGGTAGTTATTGATGTACAGGAACCTAAGGCTGCGACGACCGAGAAACTTTTAGTTGACAAACCCGCAGACGGAGTCCTTGACATTACGAAAAACGAACAGGAATTAGTATTCAAGATTAACGGTAAACCCGCTTCAGTCGATGTTGTGATTGAAAAGGCATCGGCAAAGGCAATTTTCGGCGAAACTGACGAGATCGCTCTCCTTAAAGCAGGTGAAAACGCTACGGCTGATGACGTTACTACTATGACGGGCTTTACGTTCACTCCGATTGTTGCAGATGCGAAAGGTACCGGAAAACTTAAATATACCTATAATGACACAGTAACGGCAACGTCCTACAAGGGTTTGAAGCTGAAAATCACTGCACAGAGAGCAGCAGGAACAAAAGTTGAAAAGGTAGAAAAATCATTCAACATTAATTTGAATCCTGACTCAACGCCTCAGTGGTACAAGAAAGCAGCCCAGGCCGACAAGGTAAAAGACAATATTGTTTACGAGACCATTAAGGCGACGACTGTTGACAAACTTGCGGGAGACGATAAGCCGATCCCGGCCGGTGTAGCTTTGGATTTCGATGACGATGAAGATCTGGACTTCAACGTAACACTTGAAAAGCCGTTCAAGATTACGGTCAACGGAAAAGAAATCACGGAAGCTACGACGGAGATCGAAAATGGGATCACGATCACTTCAGCAGACAGCGGTGTAGGTACGGACTTTGGTCTGGCTAAAGGTGTAAAACTTACAATCGGCGGAATACCTACTGAACTCAAGGACACGACAACGAAACTGAAATTTGAGGCAACGAACACGCTGACGAAGAAGAAAGCCGTAATGAACGTAACACTTTCAGCATTTGCACAGCCGACAGTAACGAATCTTTCCGAACTCAGGAAGGGCAAGACTGTTGAAGCGGGCAAAGCAGTAAGCATTAAGCCGAAGATCGCAAGCAGTAAGAAACTTGAACTTTCATTCGATGTTGTAGCAGCCGCAGACGCAACGATATTGGTGAATTGCGGACTTTCACTCGACCAAAAGACCGGCGAAATTTACGGTGCAGCGGGCGAAACAATGCCGACATTGAGTGCTCAGGGTGCAACCGGTGAATATGAACCTAAGACAGTCAGTATCAAAGTAACGAACAAAGTCGAAGATTCAGACGGAGATAACGAAGTTACGATTGAGGACATCAAGATCGACATCAAACCGAAAGAACCGAAAGTCAAGACAAGCAAAATCGTGTACTGGCTCGATGATGATGCACATGAGGGAGATAACGAAGCTGCATTAATCGAGATTTCCAACATTACGAAGGCGGAACTTAGCCAAGATAACGGAAATTCCGCAGCATATCTTGCGATTGAAGATCAGTCTGCATTCACGGAAGCTACTGGCGGTGTATTGGCAGTCTCAGAGGATAACGGCAGTAAGTTGCCAATTCTGTACTTATCGACAGCACCGACAAAAGCGGTTTACAAAAAGAACTTTACCATTAAGGTGAAGAATTTTGACCAGGTAGCAACGAAGGCTGTAACGATAACCGTAAACGATTTAGCACCTGTATTCACAGCGGATAACTCATCTGTAACCCTTGCACCGACGAAGAAAGCAGCGGCAACCGAGACTGTAACCCTCACGGTTAATACCGGTTACACTGCGGACGTAACGACCTTCAAGTGGAAGATTTCGTCGAAACCTGACACGGGAGTAACTGCGAAGATTGCACCTGTATCCGGAAAACCGAATCAGGCAACATTGACCCTTACGGCAAAGAAAGGCCTCAAAGAAGCAGTATCGACAACGGTCGGAGTAACGGTAACGAACTCACAGTCGAAAGAGGAATCCGACGAAGTTGAAATCACAGTTTCGGCGAATGCAGCAACAGACGACACGGCACTTCCGGAGGATTCGACCGCATTACCTGAGGACACAACAGCAACGCCCGAAGATACAACGGCACTTCCTGACGAAGATGTTGAAAGCCTGTTGCCTAAGGACAGAATGCTTGGTGAAGGTGATGTTAAACTCGGCAACGAGAGAACAGCAGACACAATCACTGATGAAGAACTCAGACAGATTGAGGCAATTCTTGGCGAAGGCTACGAGATTGCAGCAATATTGCCGGAAGTTACGGTTACGGCAGACGGACAGTATGACTTAATCATCGACCTTAACGACAAGGCGAGCGGAGATGTTGTATCTGAAGAGGAAGCAGAAGCGGAAAAGAAACTTGCGGGCAAAGAGCTTGTATGGTTTGCATTCCCGAGAGACGTAGAACCTTCAGAAGATGACGAGATCGTTGACTTCTACGACATGGAAGGACATGATACGAAGGTAGTACCTGAATCGAACGAATTTGTAGCCTCCCCGTGGTTCGAGGAAGGAATTGTCTACGCACCTGTAATCGCAGTCAAATCTGACAACGGAGTAACTGAACAGGAACTCGCAGGAGTTGACAGTGCAGACAAGGTAGTAGAGATTAAAACAACTGATCCGAAAGTTGAAATAATCACCGAAGATTCAGAAGATGAAAACGTCGAAGAATCAGAGGAAGAAACAGAAGTGGAATTGGAACTTGAATAAGGTTCCAAAACCTTCTCTCTGAAAACAAGAATCCCTGTCATAACGGCAGGGATTTTTTGTTATGCTATAATTTAATTTAGGCGAGGTCATTTCGTTATTATGACGGAGTGAGGACTGCCAGAGGGGACACCTCTGAGTACTGAAAAGGAAAGGGGGTGGGAACGTGGAGAGAATAATAAAGCTCGTAAAAGCCATCGCTGACTTGATACGAGCTGTTGCGGAACTAATCCGCACTATCAAAGCGTAATTCCTATCCGAAAGGGCGTAAACCCGGCGGTGGGAATCGACCCCCATCATCGGTAGCCCATTTATGTTATCCTACCTCGTCGGGGTAACGTCATTAAATATATTATACACTATCTAAATATCTTATGCTTCGTCAATTTTTTCAAGTATGCGTTTCAATTTTTCGTTCACCGAATCAAGCGAATATGCAAGTCTTAAACATGTCAGCATTAACATATCTTCCTGTTTCGTTCCTTCGGTGATTTCTCCGCAGGCCTCGTCAATTAATGTTTTTATTCTGTCTAAATCTTCGTTGTCAATCGCTGTTTGAATCGTGTAGGAGTTTCGCCCAATCGTTAAAAATACGTCCCGTGAATTATTCATGATTTTATTTTTCTACCTTATCATTAATAAATGTTCAAGTCTTGCAATTTTTTCGGCGGCAGAATCATTATTCAAAATATTATCCTGATACGCCTTAACAAATGCTTTATCCTGTTCGATTGTTCCGCTTGATTTCTTGGCAAGTTCTGTTCTCAAAATTTCACGTTCAGTCAGTAATCCCGTAATTCTATTATAAATCGTATCTGCAAAATATTCTGCGTTATTCAAATTTGATGCCATAAAAAATTCACCTCTCCGCTATTTTAACAGAACAGAGAGGGAATAAATTTTTATCTTATCGTATAACCTTTGTGTTTCAAATCTTCACGAACTTTATTATGAACTGATTCAACTTCAAAATCTTTCAATGTCCTTTCGTGAGATCTGTAACTCAACGAATATGCAAGGCTTCTAAAACCTTCCGGAATCCCTTTGCCTTCGTAAATATCAAACAATCTTAATTTTTCAAGTGTTATATCTTTGTCGGCGGATTCTTTTACGGCATCGAAAATATCTTTCATAACTTCGTCATTGCTCTTGTCAATCGAAACTAACAGCGAAATATCTCTGAATGATGCAGGGAATTGACTTGCAGGCTTAAATTCAGGTTTTCGGATTTTGGTTAATGGCGTTAAATCAATCTCGAATGCGTAAATCGAATCTAAATCAAGTTCCTGTTCAATTACGGGCTTCAATCTTCCGACAAAACCGATTTTCTCGCCGTCAACAAAAATTTCTGCGGTCTGTCCTGAATGCGTAAAATGTTCATGGCCGAACTTAAATTCAGGTTCATAACCACGCATTTTTATTAATGCCATGACATCGGATTTAATATCGTAAAAATTCTCGCTGCGGTTATTAAACGGTGAACGTGTATCAAGTCCGTTAAACAAAATTCCTGCGGCGTGTTCGGGTTCTGTATTGTCAATAAATACTTTTCCCTGTTCAAAAATTTTTATCGGGTCTCGCCAGCCTGACGTTACACTGTTCTTTAATCCCATTAACAAGCCCGGAATTAATGTTGTTCTCATAGCCATTTGATCCCTGCTGATAGGGTTTGCGATTTTTAATGTCTTTGCTCGAATATCATCATCGGGGATTCGTAATTTTTCAGGAAAATCTTCGGGCAAAAAGCTGTACGTTATAACTTCGGTGTAGCCTCTCGACATTAAAGTATTTCTCACAAAACTTGAAAGCTGCATCGAATCTCCGATTGTTGCAAGTCTTGGAAGTTCGCCGGGCAATTTTTCAGCTACATCGTTGTAACCTATAAATCTTCCGACTTCCTCGATTAAATCTTCCTCAATCGTAATGTCAGGTCTGAAACTCGGAGGCATAAAAATTTTCCCGTCTTCACAATCTCTAACTTTTTCAATTCCGAAACCTTCAAGAATTTTCTCTGCTTCGGCCATGTTATCCCAAGAAAGATATGTCGATAATTTTTTACGTGTTAATTTAATCGGCTTAATTTCGGAAATTTCGTTTTCGGCACTCAAAGGCTTGTAATCGATTTCAGCTCCGCACCACTCCGACATTAAATTTTCTGCTGCCGTCAATGCAAGTTTACTCAAATTAGGATCAACGGTTCTTGAAAATCTGAATGCTGCTTCAGAGTTTATTCCGAGTCTTCGTGATGTATGGCCGACTCTTACGGGTGAGAAACAAGCACTCTCAATTACGATTGTTGTTGTGTCGGGATTAATTCCTGTCTGTTCACCGCCCATAACTCCTGCCAATGCTATAGCTTCTCCGCCGCTTGTGATTAACATATCTTTTTCGGTTAATTCACGGATTTTCTC
>JAFSKE010000089.1 GCA_017449135.1 Synergistaceae bacterium | reverse complement strand
TTTAACGAAATACTGCGATCCTTCCATGTTACGACAGGCTCTGAATAATCAGCATTTGAAGTTATCGAAATTGCGAAGGCCTGGCCGATGTCCCAGCTTTCGGGAAAATTAACCCATGATGCAGCATTTGAAATTCCCGAACTCAAAAACAAAAATATAAACGCAACAAATAATTTTTTTGTTTTCATTAATTCACCTGTTTAAGTTTTAATATTATTCTTGTAATAATTTTGACAAGTTCAAGCGGAAAATTTTTCATGTTCTCCAACACTTCCTGTTCAGTCAAAGTTTTATCCGGTTCAATTCCTGCGGCCATGTTTGAAACACAGGATAAAACACAAATTTTCATTCCCATTGAATTTGCGACGATAACTTCGGGGATTGTAGACATTCCGGCAACGTCAGCACCTAAAATTTCCGCCATTCTGATTTCCGCAGGCGTTTCAAACGAAGGCCCCGTGAATGCGGCGTAAACTCCCGTCTTTAATCCTAAATCCTGCAAAACGTCAATAATCTCTGCGTCATAAGCATGACTCATATCAGGGAAACGAACATTCCAGCGATTTTCATTCTGGCCGATTAATGGATTATTTCCCATTAAATTAATGTGATCACGGATTGCAATTATTTCGCCGGGCTTGAAATTTTTATTTATTGCTCCGACAGCGTTAGTTGCAATAAAATTTTTCACGCCGAGCATTCCCAAAATTCTTGTCGGAAATGTTACTGCTTTCATCGAATAACCTTCGTAATAATGAACACGTCCCTGCAAAATAATTATGTTCTCATCGTAAAGTTTTCCAAGTATAATTTTTCCCTCATGGCCGGGAGCTGTTGAACATGGCCAATTAGGAATATCGTTTGTGCTGATTGTTATTTTTAAGTCAATTAAGCCTGCAATATCTCCAAGCCCTGAACCTGAAACTATAGCTGTAACGGGTTTGAATGGAATACATTTTTCGAGATATTCTAAAGTTCTTAAAGCGTCATCGTAATCATAATTCGACATAAAATAAAAATTCACCTCCAAAATAATTTTAGTTTATCATGATTCGCAAGGAAGACTTCCACTCTTATAATTATAATGTGGAAGATGAATTGCGTTTTCATGTATAATAACATACGATGAGATAAAATGACGGAAGAAGAAAGACTTGCAAAAAATAACAAGATTCGTGAAAAAGGTAAAGAAACTCGTCTGAGAAGGCAGAGTCAAAATTGTAGAGTCTTTCGAGTAAAAATAGATTTTTCTCACCTAAATGAATTTGAAAAAACACAACTGAAAATGATTTTTGTTGAGGCAAAATGGCTGTATAACGATGTACTAACATTCTCAAAATCTAATGAAATTAATGAATATGATGATAAAATCACAATCATCAAGGGATTGGATAAAGACAAACAGCCTGTAACTCGTGAGCTTGAAAATTTAAGTTCTCAGATGAGGCAGTCAGTAATTCAAGGTGTAAAACACAACATAAAATCCTTGTCAGCAATGAAAAAGCACGGTCGAAAAATCGGAAATCTGAAATACAAGTCAAATTACGAATCAATAAATCTTCAGCAATACGGAAAAACTTATAAATTTTGTGATAAAAAACACATAAAAATTCAGGGAATAAAACGCCCGATAAAAATTGAGGGTGCAGAGCAGTTTTTTGACATATCAGAACTTGAATTTGCAAACGCAAAATTGTTAAATCTTCCTGACGCTTATTACGTTGCCGTTACAACATTTCAAAACAAAGGAGATGAGACGAAAAAATACAAACCTGAAATCGGAATAGACATGGGAATAAAAACCTCAATAACAACATCAGAAGGACAAAAAATAAAAGTATTTGTTGGAGAAACGAAACGCCTTAAAAAAATTCAACATCGAATAGCAAAGAAAAAAAAGGGTTCCAGCAACAGATATAAACTGCGAAAATTATTGAGGAGAGAATATCAAAAACTTGACAACAGAAAAAAAGACAAAGCCAATAAAATCGTTCATGAATTACTTGAGCATGAAAAAATTTACATGCAGGACGAGAATTTAAGCGGCTGGCATAAAGGACTATTTGGAAAAAATATACAACATTCAGCTTTAGGAATTATAAAAGCAAAATTAATGAAAAATAAAAGAGTTGTAGTTTTGCCGAAAAATGTTGCGACAACAAAAACCTGTCCGAAATGCGGAAGAATAAATAAAGACATTACACTTTCAGACAGAATTTTTGAATGTCAATGCGGTTACAAGGAAGACAGAGATATTCACGCAGCCAGAAATATGATTTTGTTGTCAAAAATGAATAAAAATACCTGTGGGACGCAGGAAATTTTTTACCCAAACGCCTTTGGAGAGGACGTAAGACGGAAACATGAACAAAAATGTTGCAACGCTGACCTCGTTGAATTAGGAAGCCCCAACTTCTATAAGCGGGGGTAGTTCACCATGATACAATTACAAAAATTTGAAATTACGAGGGAAAAAATAAAAATGTCATTAAAACAGGATAAAGCAGTCGAATTAAAACAAAGAACAGGAGACGCACATTATAACTGCTGTCAGGCTGTTGCATGTGTATTCAGCGAAGAAACAGGAATCGACGAAATAACATTGCGAAAACTCGGCGCAGGATTCGGGCTCGGAATGGGCTGCACTGAAGCTACCTGCGGGGCGTTATGCGGTGCACAGATGATTTTAGGATTAATGAAATACAACGGAAAACCAATTAGACAAAATGCTGCGGAACTTTACAAGAAATTTGAATCAAAATGCGGTGCAACAATCTGCAAAGTCATAAAAGGCTCAAACGAAAGCAAAAAAATTTTATGTTCGTGCGATGACTGCGTCAGAAATGCCGTCGAAATTGTAGAGAGTGAAATAATTTAAGATTATGCAGGCTACGGCACTTGGAATTAATGTATTTCTCGAATATATTTCATGGTTAAAAAGTTTGAAACTTCACGTTGAGTATGTTCGTGAAAATGACGGTACGATTTCCGGACATGTTGACGAATTATGCACGATTGAAAACGCTCCTACGATTGGAGAATGTGAGACAAAATTAATAACAGGAATGCGTGAAATATCAGAAAATTTTGTTGAAGATTTTGATTTTTGGGCATCAGGAAGACCTCATGAAGTGCCGTATATTTTGAAAGTTTTATACAGCACTGACGAAGAAATTAAATCATGCCTACATGGAAAGAATTAAAACGCTTTTTGGATCATGACGGTTGGATTTTAGTCCGTGAAACCGATCATTATTTTTATGCGAAAGAATTACCAGACGGAAAAAAATTAAGAACTCGTGTATCTAAAGGCAGCGGAGAAATTCATCATAACATGTGGCAGTGGATATTGAAACACGAACTTGAAATAACTCAAGAATATTTTAACAAAGTGAAATAATTTAAGATTTTTACAGCTACATTTACAGCTACAAAAATCTATTTTCGTTTTTGTCCCGGCAAGGGCTTAGCGATTATTTTCTGCCATAAAGATATATATTGTTCGTGCAAAAATGTCGGGTAATCTTTTTCAAGCGTCGGCCGTCCCCAATGATAACAATCTGAACGACCTGACAAATATTTTCTCAATGAGTTTGGGGTATCGTCATCAAAAACCGTAATGATATTTTGAGATTTATTTTTGTCGAGATATTCACGAAGTCCGGAGAAATTTCCTTTTTGCCAATTTTCGATTTCTTCGGGTCTCTCAATTTTACAGCCCGCAGCCTGCAACAAAATTCCGCATGATTCTCCCATATCGCAGACCGTGATGTCTTTCAAAACCTGTCCGACTAAAACTGAGCCTGACAATCTCGCTTGAAATTCTGCTAACTTCCTTTGATAATACGGGTAATTTTGTGAATCCCATTCTGACAAGGCCGTTAAAATTCTCTGTGCTACAAATGGAATTACTGAAGGATCGTACAATGCTGAAATTTTTACTGGAAATGGCGAATATAAATATTTGATGTTAAATTTATTCGGCGTTGTTATTCCTGTTTCGGAGGCTTCGTTTTCGTCAAGTGCGATGATTTTTGCTCCGTCTTCAAGTTCACGCAAAATTTTTCCTTTCTCTGAAATTATTAAATCTCCGTTCTGATTCCAAATTCTTAACGGTATAATTTCAACTTCAGAACCTCCGATAAAAGACGCAAGCAAAGCCAGCCATGGGTGAGTAATGTTGATTTTTAACTTTTCCTCACAATGACCGACTCTGCAAAATATTAATAATATTATTAATGCGAATTTTAATTTACTAATCACCGAATTTATCACGTAAATCTTTTAACACTAATTCAGCTACTTTAGCCTCTGCACCTTTTCGGGATTTGTCCTTCTCGATATGTTCAAAGCCATTCATGTAAAGCCTAACAGTAAATTCGGGAGCATGTGAAGGGCCTGTCGCAGATAACAATTCGTAATTCGGAAGTTCCATTCCACGAGCCTGGAGCCATAACTGTAATTGCGATTTTGGATCTAATTTAGCGTCTTGTTCGGCTGCATCGCTGAGAAAATATTTTTTTATAATTCGCTCAACCGGTGCAACTCCCCCGTCAAGACATACAGCACCCAAAAGAGCTTCGACTGAATCTGCACAAATCGATTTCGGGAGAGCGTCCGACTTTATGGAACGGCCATGAAGAATCATTTTGTCCAATCCCAAAATTTTTGCCTTTTTATACAGTGAATCAGCTTTTACAAGTTCTGACCTCATTCTTGTTAAATCGCCTTCGGTAGCGTCAGGGTACATTCTGAATAATGCACGTGCAGTTATAAAACTCAAAATCGAATCTCCAAGAAATTCAAGCCTCTCACTGTTGTACATCAAGCCGTTTTCTCTTGAATATGACGAATGAGTTAATGCCTCTTCGAGAATTATTCTGTCATCAAAGGTATAACCCAATTCGTTTTCAAGTGCTTCAACCTGTGATTCTGTAAATTTCGCCTTTTTTCTTAAAGGTTCAGGATCGTTGATGTCAATTCTGTGTAAAGCGTTCAAATCCTAACACCCCGTTATGTCCGCCAAAACCAAAACTATTAACTAAAAGCCTGTCAACTTTTTTCTCTACGCCCCTGCCTGTTGCAATATTAAGATCGCATTCAGGATCGGGAGTTTCATAATTTAATGTCGGGTGAATGTAATTTTCTTCGATTGCCTGAAGTGAAGCAATGACTTCGAGTCCTCCGGCTGCACCTAAACAATGTCCGATCATGCTTTTAGTTGAAGTTACTGTTATATTTTTAGCGTATTCACCAAAAACATGATTAATCATTCCGGCTTCCATTTTGTCATTTAATCCTGTCGAAGTTCCGTGAGCGTTGATGTAATCGACTTGAGATTTTTCCCAGCCCGACATCTTTAACGCCTTCTCAGTTGCAAATGCAGCTCCTTTAGCTTCTGGGTCAGGTGCCGTGATGTGTCCTGCGTCGCACGAAGTTCCGTAGCCCGTAAATTCAGCGTAAATGTGTGCGCCTCTTTCAAGTGCGTGATTCAATTCTTCGAGAACTACAACGCCTGCTCCTTCACCCATTACAAAACCATCGCGATTTTTATCAAATGGCCTTGAAGCGTGTTCGGGATCGTCATTTCTTGTTGAAAGAGCTTTCATTGATGCGAATCCTGCCATGCTGATTGCACGTAATGCAGCCTCTGTTCCGCCGGAAATAATAACATCTGCATCATCTCGAATTATTGCGTGATAGGCTTCACCCATTGAATGCAATGATGTTGCACATGCCGTAACGACACAAAGATTTGGGCCTTTTGCTCCTAAGACTATTGCGACGTAAGCTGTACTCATGTTTGAAATCATCATTGGGATAAAGTAAGGACTGACTCGCTTTGAACCTTTTTCAATCATGATTCTAAAATTGTTGAATGAAGTTTCAATTCCTCCCTGACCTGTTCCGATATAAACGCCTAATCTGTAGGGATCAATTTTAGTTAAATCAATTTTAGCGTCTTCAACGGCCAATTTCGCAGCAGCAACGGCAAAATGAATCGCTCTGTCGGATCTTTTAGCTTCTTTTCCAGGCATGTAAACCGAAGGATCAAAATCTTTAATTTCTGCGCCAAATGTTACCGGACAATCAAAAAGTTCAAATGTAGTTATTTTTGAAATTCCGTTTTTTCCGTCCCTTAATGCCTTCCAGTAATTTTCTTTTCCTATTGCTATGGGACTTACAGGGCCTAATCCGGTAACAACAACTCTGCGTTTTTTTTCCAAATAATTCAACTCCTTTATTTACAAAAACTGTTTACATTATAAATTAAAATAAATAAAAACCCCTCCGTCAATTTATAAAATCATCATGACAGAAGGGGGATAAATAAATATTATTATTCTTCAACGCCGATTTTATCAAGCGTATATTTTAATGCTTCGCCGACTGATGTTAATTTTTCGGCATCTTCGTCAGGAATTTCGATTCTGAACTCGTCCTCTAATCCCATGATTAATTCAACGATGTCAAGCGAATCTGCTCCGAGATCCTCGACAAAACTTTTGTCCTCAGTGATCTGATCTTCTTCAACATCAAGACGATCCGATACGATTGCCTTTAATTTCGCTACAACTTCTTCTCTTGTCATTTATTTTCACCTCCTTAAAGTTTTCTCAATAATGACCGTATACTTTTAACACATTGTCATTCCGCCGTCAACTGCTAAAACCTGACCCGTGATATAAGAATTTTCTTCGCTTGCAAAGAATAACACAGCTTTTGCGACATCTTCAGGAGTTCCCATTTTGCCGATCGGAATTGATTTCAATATCGAATCTTTGACTTCAGGTTTCAAAATTTCGGTCATGTCGGTGTCAATAAATCCAGGTGCTATTGCATTCACTGTGATTCCATGTGCTGCATATTCACGTGCGATTGACTTAGTGAAGCCGATAATGCCTGCCTTTGAAGCCGCATAATTCGCTTGTCCTGGATTTCCGATTAATCCTACGATTGAAGCAATGTTAATAATTCTCCCGAATTTTGCCCTTGCCATATCACGTATGGCCTCATGAGTACAATAAAACGTAGAATTTAAGTTTGTGTTGATTACAGCGTTCCATTCTTCGTTTTTCATTCTCAACAATAAATTATCACGTGTAACGCCTGCATTGTTGACTAAAATTTTGACGGGTTCGCCGAATTTTTCCTTTATGGCCTTAAACAGATTTTTAACCTGTTCGGGATCGCTGACATCAGCCTGAAAAAAATCGGATTTAACACCGAAATTTTTAATCTCATCGCAAAGTTTCTCTGCACTTTCGGAATTTCGATTAAAATTTATTGCAACGTCAAAATTATTTTTTGCAAGTTCGAGAGCTATTGCCTTCCCTATGCCTCTTGATGAACCTGTTACGAGTGCGAGCATTTATTTATTCACCTCACCGCAAATTAATTCCAGCTTTTCAGGTGTTGAACCTGAAAACAAATTCATTCCCTTTCGACAACGTTTTATTAAACCTGAAAGGACTTCACCTGCTCCGATTTCAAAAAATGTATCGACTCCCAAATTATCAATCATGAAATTTACGCTTTGTTCCCATAAAACGGGACTAAAAGTTTGAGCGTAAAGACAATTTCTGATTTCGTCGGGATTTTTAACGGGCTTTGAATTAACGTTTGCGATGATGTCAAATTTAGCTTCGTTCCATGTGATTTTCTCAAATTCAGATTTCAGCTTTTCGGCGGCAGGTTTCATGTATTTGCTGTGAAATGGTGCGCTGACATTTAACTTGACGGCTTTTTTAGCTCCGAAAGTTTTTGCCTGTTCGATTGCTTTGTCGATAAATTCAGTTAAACCCGAAATTACGACTTGGCCGGGAGAATTAAAATTTGCGGGCTGGATTTCGTTATCAGTCGAAATTGAATCGCATAAATTTTTTGCTCCTTCAACATCAATTCCGATTAATGCGGCCATGCTTCCTACACCTTCGGGAACAGCCTCCTGCATAAAAATTCCGCGTTGTCTTACAAGTTTTACGGCATCATGAAACGAAATTACTTCAGACGCAGCAAGTGCAGTGTATTCGCCTAAACTATGTCCGGCAACACAAACAGGATTTAATTTTGTTCCGAGTTCGTTTGTTAATGCTCTCAACGCCGCTATGCTCACAGTCATGATTGCAGGCTGTGAATTTTTTGTCAGCGTCAATTCTGCTTCATTGCCTTCAAAAATTAATTTTGTTAAATTAAATGAAAGTGCATCGTCGGCTTCGTCAAAAACATCTTTAGCTGAAGGGAAAGCGTTATAAATTTCTTTACCCATTCCGATTGCTTGAGAACCTTGACCGGGAAAAACTAATGAATATTTCATAATTATCTAATCCCCTCTAAAATTTTCTCGGCTTCGTTGAACATGTTTTCAATTATCGTCTTGGCGGGCAAAATCTCATTAACCATTGCTGCACTCTGACCGGCCATTAATGATCCCCATTCAACATCTCCATCGACAACTGCGGCTCTTAATTTTCCTGTCCCTAATGCTTCAATCTCCGATGCAGGGGCTTGTGCGGCTTCGAGTTTTTCAAATTCTGCGGTTAATTTATTTCGTAAACATCTCACAGGGTGTCCGAGCGATTGACCTGTAACGGCTGTGCTTCTGTCTCGTGCTTCAATGACGGCTTTTTTATAATTTTCGTGAACCGTGCATTCATTGCAGCAAATAAATCTCGTTCCGACCTGTACACCTTCTGCACCTAAAGCAAACGCAGCAACAACTCCGCGACCGTCAACAACTCCTCCGGCTGTGATAACAGGAATTTTTACGGCTTGTGCTATTTGAGGCGTTAAAACCATTGTAGTCAATTCTCCGATGTGTCCCCCTGCTTCCATTCCTTCGGCGACAACTGCATCGGCTCCCTGCTTTTCAACTCTTTTAGCCTGTGCAACTGACGCAACAACTGGAATTACGATTGTCCCAATGGGTTTAAGACGTTCAAGAAATTTTCCGGGACTTCCTGCACCTGTCGTAACAACAGGAACTTTATGCTTGACTGCAATTTCCAAAGCACTCTCTGCAGTAGGCGACATTAACATAATATTTAATCCGAATTTTTTTCCGGGTTCAATTAATTTTTTTGCTTTCAGGATTTCCTGTTCAAGAATTTCCGGTGGTGTTGCAGCAGCAGCAATTATTCCAAGCCCTCCAGCGTTACTGACGGCACTTGCTAATTCGGCATTTGCAACCCAAGCCATTCCGCCCTGAATTAACGGATATTTCGTTCCTAAAATTTTACAAATTCTGTTATCTTCTTTTAATAACATTTAATTTTCACCTCTCGATTTCCTGACTTATTAATTCATTTCCTTTTTCGTAAATAAAATTTCTTGCAACAGATACAGCACTCAATATCGCAGGAGATTTCGACCTCCCGTGAGCTTTAATTACTGCTCCATTGACACCTAACAAAGGCGAGCCTCCGTATTGCTCATAATTAAATCTTGCCCAGAGCTTTTTTACGACAGGTGCCATTAACAACATTCCTGCTTTTGCCATGAAAGAATTTTTAACTTCGTCAGTCAAAAGTTTCTTCAACGCCTGCATTATTCCTTCACCGAGTTTTAATGCAATGTTCCCGTTAAAGCCATCACAGACGATTACATCAGCCTTTCCGAAAATAACATCATTGCCTTCAACATATCCGCCGAAATTTAAGCTGTTTTTGTTTTCGATTAATTCCCTTGCTCCTAAAACCGTATCATCGCCCTTGATTTCTTCTGTTCCGTTTGACAATAATCTGACGTCGGGATTTTGAACACCTAAAATTTTGTGTGAGTAAATACTTCCCATTAAAGCAAACTGCAAAAGATTTTCGGGTTTACATCTGACTGTAGCACCGACATCGAGCATAAACGAAATTTTATTAATCGAAGGTATCGGAACGCCTAAAGCAGGTCTGTCAATTCCCGGTAAACGACCGACAACTAAAACTCCGCCCGCTACGATTGCCCCGGTACTGCCTGCACTGACACAACCTTGAGCATCTCCACGCCTTACCATTTCCATTGCGACACGTAAACTTGAATTTTTCTTTTTTCGTATTGCATTAGCCGGGTGTTCGTCGGGGTCAATGACTTCGTCGGCATGTTCGATTTTAATTCTTGGGTGTTCTTTGAGACATGATTTAATTTTATTTTTATCACCGGTTAAAATTATTTCGATGTCGTCAAATTTTTCACATGCTTCAAAAGCTCCTTTACAAATTTCTGAAGGTGCGTTGTCTCCTCCCATTGCGTCAAGAGCTATTGTTATTGTTTTGCTCAAAATTTTTCTCACCTGCCTTTACTCTATGATTTCAAGAATGAAACGTCCGACAAAAATTTCTTTATCGCCTACACGTGTTCTGACACTGACAATTTTTTTGCCGTCATGATTAACACCGACTTTTGCACGTGCAATTAAAACATCTCCGACATGAGCATGACCTTTGTATTCGCCTCTCATTGAATCAATAATGACATTAGCAGCTTCGATTACTGCAACGGCGATTGAACTTGCCTGTGAATAAATATAATTATCGCTGACAATGTCAGTAAATCTAAACGCCATTTCCTTAGCTGTCCTTAACACCGATAAAGCCCATTTATCAGGTTCAAGCTCCAATAATTCCCCGATGACTTCGGAAGGACTTAGAGATTGTAATTTTGAAACTGCATTTTGAGCCATTGTTTTAATTCTTTCACGTAGTTCCGGAACACCTAACAATGCACGATCTAATCTAATGGTGCTGATACTGACATTTAATTTTTCAGCAAGTTCATAGTCATTAATCATTGGATTTTCGGAAATTATTTTCCTGAGAATGTCATGACGTGATTTTCTGTCGGTTTTCTCACTTTTTAACATTTTTGTTACCTGATATTAATACCTCATTGCAAAAAATTTTCTGCAAAGTATAGGGGGATATTTTTATTTCGTCAAGTGGCCTTAAAAAATGATATAATTACGTTGACAATAAAATCAAAATTTTCATGAAAGGATTATAAATTGAAATTCTGTTGACTTTGAGGAATTAATAAAATCCCGGTCGGGGTTATAAATAATATTTCAGTGAGAGACGCTCGGAAAGCGAATAAAGTTTTTCGGGCGTTTTTTTTGTGCTTATTGTCAAAATTTATAAAATTTTATTTTTATTTTTAAGGAGGTTTTTTTATCATGGACGAATTATTAAAACTTGTCAGTGAAGCTAACGGGTTTTTATGGGGTACAAGTTTTTTAATTCCTCTTCTTTGCGGTACAGGTTTGTTTTTCACGTTGAGGCTCGGTTTTGTGCAGATTGCAAAATTCGGAACGGCCTGCAAAAAGTTATTCGGGAATTTCTCGCTGTTTGGGGAAGCAGCAGGAAAACACGGAATGAGTTCTTTCCAAGCACTTGCAACGGCTATAGCTGCTCAAGTCGGAACCGGAAACCTTGCAGGAGCAATGACAGCTTTAGTCTCTGGAGGTCCGGGAGCAATATTCTGGATGTGGGTCGCGGCATTTTTCGGAATGGCTACGAATTTTGCTGAAGCCTGCCTCGCACAGCTTTACAAGGAATATGACGAGACAGGCCATGTCGTAGGAGGTCCAGCTTATTACATTTCGAGAGGTTTAGGGAATAACTTTGTATCGAAATTTTTAGCTGCCTTCTTCGCAGTGTCAATTATACTTGCACTGGGATTCATGGGAAATATGGTTCAGGCAAATTCAATCAGCGATGCTTTTAACGGTGCTTTCGGCTGGGACACAAAAATCGTCGGTGCTGTTTTAGCTGTCATTGCGGGATTAATTTTTATCGGCGGAGTTAAGAGAATTGCATCTGTAACCGAAAAATTAGTTCCGATTATGGCAATTCTTTACGTTACCGTAGGACTTGTATTAATCGTCATGAACGCTTCACACCTTCCTGTAGTGTTCGGAGAAATTTTCTCATGTGCATTTGCTCCCAAAGCAGTTTGGGGAGGAATGGCAGGCGTAGCAGTTGCACAGGCAGCACGTTATGGAATTGCAAGAGGATTATTCTCGAACGAGGCAGGAATGGGCTCAACACCTCACGCACACGCAGTCGCCAAAGTCAATCACCCTGTCGAACAGGGAGTTTTAGGAATTATCGCCGTATTCATTGATACATTTGTCGTATTAAATATTACGGTTTTCACGGTAATGTCATCAGGGATTCTTGACAATAATTTTGTTGAAGGCGGAGCAAATTTACGTGGAATTTCACTTGTACAGGCCGCATTTGCCGAGCATTTTCTGGGTTCATGGGGTTATCCGTTTATTGCGGTGTGCCTGCTGTTCTTTGCGTTTTCGACCGTAATAGGCTGGTATTATTTCGGTGAAACAAATATCCGTTATTTATTCGGAGCAAAAGCCCTTCTGCCGTATCAAATCCTTGTAATGGTATTTATCTTCACAGGGAGCGTTTTGAAGATTGATTTAGTCTGGGAACTGTCGGATTTCTTCAACGGAATTATGGTAATCCCGAACTTAATAGCAATTTTGTTATTGAGCGGAAAAGTTGCAAAACTCCTGAAAGAATACAACGAAGGAATTGCATTCGACAAAGAAAAATATTTGTAAAGTGTAAAAATAAAAAAAGGCGATCCCCGTTTGTGAGATCGTCTTTTTGTTGTAATCGTACATCCTACCAATTTGAAGGCCATTCACTGACCGGAGTGCAATTTTTGAAAATGTCTATTCCGCTGAGTTTGTCGTAAACGCTCTTAAACTCTTCGTAAGTCTTTTTTACAAAACTGTATGCGTCTTCTTTTCTGTTTTCGGCCGCAAATGCGTATTCATGCGTTCTCTTTTCGTATTTTTCAAATTTGTCAAGGGCATTCTTGAGAGTATCAACACTTTTCATCAGATTTGATCCTCCTGGTACCATGTTCTCAATAAATTTTCTGAGCTTTTTTGATGAAGTATCCCACAAGAAACTCTTAAATTTTTTCTTCGCAGCTTCTCCCATTTTTTGAATCAGATCATCAGCAGCATTTTTATCGCACAAAGCCTTGATGACTTTTTCTGTTTTGTCGAGAACATCTCTTGCTTTGTCTTTAGTTATGCCTTTAACACCGACTAAATTAGCAATGTCGCTTGCATAATATGCAACAAATTCTTTCCATACGTCCGTGTTAAGTTGAGCAAGAATTGCACAATATTCCGCAAGTGCTTTTGTTCCATCTTTAGTTCCGCCATTTGCAGCCGTCAGATAAGCAATACTTCTTCCATTACTTTTTACATCAGCCCACCCAACAAATACTCCTGACATTGCATAAATGTTAAAATCTACGCTATATGAAACATTATCAACAACAACATTAACGCGACTACTCTTAATTCCGCCTCTTATTTGATTGTAAACTTGATTAACCAGTTTGGGCATGTCAGATTCATAAGCATCAACCTTAGAAGCTCCAGCGGCTTCGAGAATGGCAAGTGCAAATGCTGCATAAACTTCATCTGGAGCATCACCAACTGTCGGACGTATAACTTCTTGAACTTCAACAAGTTTGTTTGTTGCCGATGATGTTTTCTCATTTATTCCGTCTGTCATCCTATCGATGAACTCCTGAGCAGCTTCTGTTATGGAGAGTCTCGCAGTTTCAAGAATGCCGCTTTGAATTGGCATACTTTGCATGTCGAGAAGCATTTGTTTTTCGATTGGTTGAATATTACCCGCAGTTATTTTCCAATTTATAAATTGGACTTCCGGAACTTTTGAACCGCTGTATGACAAAGTCGCCGTATATTCGATTCTTTCCTTTCCCGTTTTTTTATCTATTTCTTTTCGGTAATTAACTTTCGGTTGTTGTGAAATCGTAAAAACAGAAGGTACATTTACGAGTTCTACACTCAAATTTGAGGCGGGCTGATAAAATGTTTCCGATGTTTTAGTTTCAGCATAACGACAATCCGTCACATCAATGTCAAGAATGACGCTTTTACTGGTGAAATCATGAATCGCAGACATTTTATCGGAAACGGTTACGTATGCTTGAGGACTGTAAAATGTCGGTAAATTCGGATTTGAGACACGTGAAAAAAATCTGTATATTTTTTTCCCCATTTCTTCACCGTCTAATAATTTATCGCCGTCAGTATCTTTTAATGTTGCGTCAGTAAACCATACTGCATCATACTGATCTTTCATTCCGCTTCTTTCGAGAGCATCTTCAAGTCCGTCTCCGTCATTATCATCTGATGAAATTCCAAGAGTTTGTCCTTGAATCTCATCGAAAGCATATTTAAGATCTTCTGCATTTTCGGAATAAATGTATTTTCCGCCGGTTCTGTCTGCAATTTTCTGCATTAATGCTGCACTTACATCAGTTCCTACACCTACTGATATGACGCTTAAACCGTTATTTTTGAGATTTTGTAAAACAATGTCAGACACACTGCTTTGTCCGTCGGAAAGAAGTATTACAACAGATTGATAACCTTCTTCTTTTGCACCGGTACTCGCAGTTAAGGCATAATTAAGGGCACCTTGAATATCGGTTCCTCCGGAAGCACGGAGCTTTCCGATCCAGTCCTTTATTTCCTGGCGATAATTATGGCCGTCTTTTACAAGTTTTATTCTGTAATCACCGTTTGAAAGTTTGAAATCGTACACGTAAGAAGTAAATTCAGCAATACTTACGCAATCGTTATCAGCAAGAGAATCAATTAAACCCTGAGCCGCTTCGATAGTTTTTTGCATTTTAGTACCATACATACTGCCTGAACAATCCAAAAGGATAATCACGTTGAAATTACTGTTATTAGTTCTGATTTTAGGGAGTTGTGAACGCCAGACTTTTAACCATTCAGTAGTATTTACGACAGCATACATACTGAAGTGATCTACTGAAGTTACAATCGTATTTCCTACGACATCACTGCTCAGAGGAACAACCATGTCATTACTTTCGTCATACCAGACAATCCCGAGATTATTTGCATTAACATCACTGCTAAGTTTTGAAGGCTCAAAACCGAAAGTTATTGTAGCGTTCTTGACTTTTCCATCTCCGATAATGTTAATGTCAACAGGTGTTCCGATTAATCCCGTCATCTTCATTAATGAACCTGTTTTGACCTGTGCAATGTCGAGAAGCCCTGCACCGTCAAGAGTATATGACACGTCAACACTGACAATCGGAGAATCAGCCGAATCAAACGACACCGAAACCGTACCGCCGGGTTCAACATCTCTTAATGCCGTGAGTTCTTCTGTTGTTGCTGTTAAAGTTTCAACCCATTTCGCAGTGAGCAAAATATCCTGACTTATGGGAGCGTCAAATGCAAATAAATAACCTTCATCATCAAACCAGCCCGCAAAAGTGTTGCTGTCTTTTGTTGGTTCGTCCGGTTCAACGGGAATTTCTCCAGATTCAAGAATTATATCATCAACATAACTTCCGCCCTGAGAATCAAACGTGATTGTTAAAATCGATGGATTCATGTCAGTATCGGGATTATCAGGCTGTCCCTGATTAGGAGAGGAATTATTATCACTGATACTGCTAACACCTCCCCCGCAACCGCTGCCGAAAGCGAACACAAAGAGGAAAAACAAGAAAACTGTGAACACAAAAAACCTACGTTTGTTCATGAAAAAAACTCCTTTACAATTAAAATTTTGTAATAAAAAGCCTGAGCATGATTTTTCTCCCCTTGTTATATGATATAATGGAGGGACATAACAAGGGGAGACCGGAAGCTGCGAACATTCCGATCATGTTCTGATTTTTCTATTAAGATTTATTATAGCATGAACCCTTGTTTTTTTTGTGTCTCCAAAAATTAAATTTTTATTTTAATTTTGCTAATAATGTCATTCGTTCCGTTTTGTCGCCCCTGCGATATGAATAACACCTAAAATCAGTCATTGTGTCAATCCCGGATAAAATTATATTCTCGTTCTTTAAGCCGCATTCAAGTAATTGAGATTTAATTTCGCCGGCTAAGTCAAAAAATACTTTGTCGCCCTTCCTGTCGTAGTTTTCAGGGTGAAATTCAGTTAATCCCTTCAAAGTCCATTCGTCATTTTCAAGATTTCGCCCGTAAAATTTCCTGCCGATACATGCTCCTATCCATGCCCTGAGCGAGTTAATTCGTTCGGGAGGAAATAATTTTATTCCTTCAGAACAAATATTTAAGACAGTGCCTTTATATCCTGAATGAAGGAGCATTACAAAATCATTGTCCCAGATTAAAACCGGTGCACAGTCGGCAAATCTCAATGATGCCTGAGAATTTCGCGATGTCAACAAAATTCCGTCGGCTTCGGGTCTGTTGGGAAATGAGTATTCAGCAATGTTTGAGGCGTTTACGACAAGAATTTTATTCCCGTGAACCTGTGAAGGCTTTACGTGGGGCACACCTTCTAAAATGCTTGGTTCTTCGTCTTTCATGTAAAATTCGGCCTCGATTAAATCACTCTCAAAAATTTTAATCATTTTTATTCGTCTAATCTCCTGTTATAATCAAGAATATTTTTTGTGAGGTAATATTGTATAATGAATTTAGATTTTTTTGCAGTCATGTCAAATTTAGTAAATCTCTTTGTTTTAGTTGCTGTAGGTTTTTTAGCGGCTCGAACGGGATTTTTTAATCATAATTCCTCTGCGTTATTTTCAAGATTATTACTAAAAATAACTTTGCCTTGTACGATTTTCATTTCACTCGTAAGCAGGGATTATGACCCTAAATTCGTTCATGACAGTTTTATTATGATATTTTTAGGCCTTGTATTCTTCGTGTCATACCTGTATTTATCTAAGTTTATAGCGAGATTGTTAAATGTTCCGGAAAATTCGAGGGGAGTTTTTGCGTTTGCTTCGACATTCTCAAATTCAGGATTTATGGGATTTCCTATAGCTTTGGCATTGCTGGGAGGCGAGGGACTTGCTTTATCAGTTATGCTAAACGTAGCTATGAACTTGATTTTATATTCTTTAGGAGTTATGGAAATATCAGAAAAAAACGAAGGCAAAATCAGCGTTAAATCTATTCTTTTCAGCAATATAAACGCAGCTATAGTATTGAGTTTTATATTTTATTTCGGCCGGATTAAATTACCTGAATTTGTCGCTGCACCTGTAACTTATCTATCGAATATTACTACGCCTATATCTATGTTGATTATAGGAATTGCCTTATCCGAAACAAAAGGGCTTGAAATCTTAACTGACGTGTACGTTTGGGAATGCTCAGCTATGAAGCTTGTTATCGTTCCGTTGAGTTTATGTGCGATTTTCAAGCTAATTCCGATAAGCCAAAACCCGTTAATTGCAGCGTCATTCGTCCTTGCAAACGCTATGCCCGCAGCAAGTACTACGGTTGTATTGACTGAAACGCTTAATAATGAGAATGTCGGCTTCGCAGCTAAAATTATGTTCGTTCAAAATCTTTTATGCGTGATTACTATTCCGTTAGTGTGCATGATGATTTAATGCCATTATGCCAAATTCAGCTAACATCTTGCCTAATACGCACAAGGGAAGTCCTACGACATTATAAAAATCCCCGTCAATCCTCTCAATCAATAATGCTCCCTTGCCCTGTATTGCATATGCTCCGGCCTTATCATTGCTTTCTCCTGTTTCGATATATTCCAAGATTTCGGCTTCAGTTAATGCCTTGAATTTTACCCGTGTATGTTCAACATGAGATATTATTTTGTCGTTCATAGATACTGAAATTCCAGTCAAAACTTCGTGCCATTTTCCCTGCAATTCACTAAGCATTCTGAAAGCATCTTCACGGTTTTTAGGTTTCCCAAGTATATCAGAATTTATAACAACTATTGTATCAGCTGAAATTATTATAGAGTTCTCAAAGATTTTCGCAGCATTCAAAGCCTTCATTCTTGAGAGCCTGAAACATAATTCTTCGGGAAGTTCATCGGGTTTTCTTGTCTCATCGACTTCAGGTTTATATACCTCAAAATTTAATCCGAGTTCACGCAGTAATTCACGCCTTCTCGGACTTCCTGATGCTAAAATTATCTTCATTTTATTATATTATATTCACCAAAACAGTTGCCAAACCAACGATAAAACAATATATTCCGAAATATACCCATTTTTCACTCGCTACAAGCTTTCTCATTATGCCAAGTGATGTAATTCCAAGTATGAATGCCGCCAAAAACGCTATCATATATCCTTCCGGCAAAAATACACTCTCTCCAGATTTCAACATTTTTATTCCCTCAAGCAAATTCGCCCCAAGTATTGCAGGTATTGAAATCATAAACGAAAATTTGAATGCCTCGTGTACCCCCATTCCCATTAAAAGGCTCGCAGCTATGGTCATCCCTGAACGCGATACACCCGGCAGAACTGCTATTCCTTGTGCTATTCCGACAAATATTGCTGCCTTCAATAATGACGAATTTTGCCTATTATGTGAAAGTATCGGAACACACGCTAAAATTATCGCCGTAAAAATTAATCCTAAACTCACTAAAACAGGCGACGATGACATTTTATCAACTACATCACGAAGTGAGAGCCCTATACCCCCCGTAAAAAATGTCGCTATCAAAATTGCCCAGCCATATGTCCAGCCATTTGAATGTTTGCCGAACCAACCCACAAACCATTCTTTAATCACAGAAATTATATCATTTCTGAAATATATTATTAATGCCATTACTGTTGCCAAATGCAGTAATAAATCAAACGCAACTAAATTTTCAGTGTCAAATCCGAAATAATATTGAAACAACGCTAAATGACCGGAACTGCTCACAGGCAGAAATTCACATAAACCCTGCACTATTCCTAAAATTAATGATTTTATCATGTCAAATTCTCCTTAAACTTAAAAGAAATCTTTTTCAAATGTGCTTGTATCGTCATAATATCCTGAACTCTGTATGGAGATTACAGGCAATATTACTGCAAATGATGAGTTACGTTTACGTAAGACATCGCGGATTTTTGCCTTGATTGTCTTCTTTATCACATCGATATTTACACGCTTGCCAGATAATTCATTTATGGCATATTCTGCTGCTGCGTAAAGTTCCTTGAATACTCCTTTTGAATCATCTGAAATAAACACTCCCTGCGTCTCTATAGCTACAGGTGCCAATAATCTGCCTCTGTCATCGATAGCTGCTGCAACGACTAAAACACCGTCTTCGGCTATTTCACGACGTTCCTTTAATACTTCGCTTCTTATAGTTCCGGCGGCGTTTCCGTCTATGATTACTGCTCCTGACTGTACTTTACCATGTAATTTAGGCGGGGAATTTCTTGAAAACGTCAATATATCTCCGTTATTCATTAAAAATATATTCTTTGACGGTATGCCTACTTCCTGTGCTAACTGTGAATGTCTGACTAAGTGTTTATATTCGCCATGAATGGGTACAAAATATTGAGGCTTTGTAATATTCAACATGATCTTTAATTCTTCGCTTGAAGCATGACCGGATACGTGAATATTCCGCTCTTTTTCGTATACGACATCACAGCCCTGTGAAAACAGCCTGTTGATTGTGTTATTCACAAGTTTTTCGTTGCCTGGAATTACTGACGCTAACAAAAATACTACATCATGTTCGCCCAATGTGATTAATTTATTCTCGCCCCTGCTCATCGTTACAAGCCCTGAAAAAGGTTCGCCCTGGCTGCCTGTAGTGATTATCACTAATTGATTATCCGAATATTTCCAGATGTCTTCTATAGGGACTATAAGTTTTGAATCGATTTTTATACATTCAATTTCACGGGCAAGTTCTACGTTTCGTATCATGCTACGGCCGAGAAATGATATTTTCCTGTTGAATTTTGCTGCGGCATCAGCTACCTGCTGGATTCTGTGAATGTTACTTGCAAATGACGAGATTATTATTCGACGTGTCCTATATAATCTGAATAACGTATCAAGAGTTGACGAGATTACACGCTCTGAAGGCGTAAATCCGGCTCTCTCGGCATTCGTTGAATCTGAACACAATAATAAAACTCCTTTATCTCCTTCTTCGGCAAAGGCTCCAAAATCCGTTACCCGTCCATCTATAGGCGTGCTGTCAAGTTTGAAATCTCCTGTATGAACTATTCTTCCAAGCGGGGTATTTATTGATAAGGCTACTCCTTCGGGGATTGAATGTGCCACCGCCATAAATCTAATCTCAAATGATGTACCGATTTCTATCGTATCGCCGGATTTTATTTCGTTTAATTTAGGCTTATAATATGGCACGTCATCAAGGAATTTATTTTGTATCAGTCCTATCGTTAATTTCGTTCCATAGACCGGCACATCAAGTTTCGGCAGTACATAAGGCAGGCCTCCTATATGATCCTCATGACCATGAGTTATTATAAGGGCTTGGATTTTCGACTTATTCGCTTCAAGATACGATATGTCCGGAACTGTGTAATCTATTCCGGGCAATTCACTGTCCGGAAATTTTAACCCGCTGTCTATCACTATCATTTCATCGGCGGGCAAATATTCTATTACATACATATTTTTTCCGATTTCTCCAAGTCCTCCCAGTGCCATAAATCTTAAATTTTCCTTGCCGGGTTCGGACTGATTTATTTTCCTGCGTTTCAAAAACTTTTTTCTCCCTTCTGTTTTTACTTTGTCATTTTTAATATTTTATTATATTACATTAAGGGAGTAAAAAGCTAATTATTTTCCCCTTCGTTTCCGTCATGTAATAATTTCCGGAAAAATCATCTTCAAATCCTGTGTTGAAATTTTGTGAAGGCTTCCAGATTTTGTCGATTTTTTGTGAATCACATGAAAATTCTTCGAGACTTGGCAACTCGTTTTCGTCATAATCAAATTGTGAAAACCTGTTTTTGTTGAAAGCTAAAATTTTGAGATTTTCGCAGCCGTCATAAATAAACGTATTTTCGTTTACTTTGCATGATGAGAATAATAATGAAAGAGTTTTTAATTTTTCGCTGTCCGATATGTCAACACTTTCAACATCTTCAGGAAGTGTGCTTAAATCAATATCCGAAGATTCGGATTTTGACAAATCCATTGAAACTGAGTAAAAAATTTCATTGTCTTTGCTCGGTGAATTATTTGGTTTCTGTTCGTAAGGTTTTTTATCGTCAGATTTATTTTTTGAGTCGGGAATGTCAGGATTAATAATATCTTTGTCCTTTTCATTTTCTTCCTTTTCGTCAGACGGTTTAGAAGGATTGTTGGGAATTTCGTTTATTATAACCTTCACGGATTTTTGAGCTGAAGTTTTCGGCAGAGTAGATATCGTCATCTTTTCTGCCCGTAATCGTAAATCCGTCAATCACAGAATTTGTGTAATCTCAAAAACTCTTCTTTCCCGAAAATCCGCCGTAAAGTTTTATTTTTTTTGTGATAAAATTAATCGAAGAAGTTATTTTGTAGTGTCCAGATGCGATGTAAACGGTATCGCCATTTTGAACGATACTGTTTATGAAGTTTGTGAAAATTCCTGTCGTGTCAGTCTTTGCCCAGTTAGAGGGATCGTACCCCCTAAGAGAATCTCGGAAATAGGTTATGTTTTTGTTGCCTTCGTTAAATTTGACGTACCAAGAATTTGCACCCCGCAAAGGAACAGCGGATAAAAACATTGACAATAATATTAACATTCGATTTTGAATTTCATGATAAACCTCCTTAACATATTAATTTAATTTTAACGTTGGTGCAGGAATTTTTGCGGGAGTAATAACGTTAATTCGGATAAAAGTACTTCGCCCCGCCTCATCGGAAGCACTGATAACGTGCAGGCCGTCGGGGACAGGGTGAAAAAAAGTTTTGTCAGGTTTAGAAGAGCCGATATATACGCCGTCTAAAAACCATGAAACGTTATTAACAGCTCCTTCGGCTTTCATGGGAATTTTACGTTGAAAGTCAAAAGGTGCAGTGAAATATTTAACCCCGGCTCCGGAAATGGGCGAAACAATCTTAAAATCGCTAAGTTTAGGGAGATTGGGCAGACTGGGCATATTGGGCAGAAATTCAGGCGGAAGATGATTAATAACACCTTTGCCGGATACAAATTTGTGAATGTCGCAGGGAATAGTTTTAGTAACGTTTTCGATAGCAAAATCCAATTTTGTAGCCGGACATAAAGCAGTGGGGGGCTTGCCTGAAAGAGTGCAGACGTTTCGTAAAATCAAATTATCAGGCCTGTCATACCAAGATGATTTTGGAGAAACGACCCGCAGAATTTTAACAGCAACGGGAGCAGCAGCCCTCGCCCCGATTAAGCCTTCCCATGATGTCCCGTCAGGTCTCCCAGCCCATACAACGACAGTATAATCCGGTGTCCATGCAGCAGCCCAAGCGTCTCGAAGCCCGTATGATGTCCCCGTCTTGAGAGCCATACGCCATTGTTTGCCCAAAGTTCCCCGTGCAAATAACGATAATTCGCCGTTGTATCTTAGAATATCGCTGATGATATAACAGCCTTCAGCACTTGCAAAACGCGTATAAAACGATGTAGTATCCTGCAAAAATTTAATCGGCCTATGTATGCCAAGTGAAGCAATGCCAGTAAATGCTTCGAGTTCCTCAAGAACAGTAACATCGCAGCCTCCCAATATTAAACTGTCGCCATAAAACCCTGCGGATTGTGTCAAATGCCGAAGTCCTACAGAACGCATAAATGATAATACCCTGTCAGTGCCTACAGAACGCAAAACCCTTACGGCGGGAGCATTCAGACTTTCAGACAAAGCAACACGAGCCGTTACAGCACCATGATATTTTAAGTCAAAATTTCTCGGAGCTCTCCCCGAAAATGCCATAGACGAATCAGCTAATAACGTAGATGCAGTTAAATCCCCGTCTTCGATCGCCATTAAGTATGCGAAAGGTTTTAATGTCGAGCCCGGCGATCTTGGAGACCTTCCGCAGTCAACCCAATTTGTATAGCTGAAGCGTGCATTTCCTACCCATGCCGTTAATGCTGCGTTTTTATTGTCAACTATTCCGGCAGCGATGGTTACATCATCAGGAAAATCATTTAGCGACTGCCTCAATATTCCTTCAAGTTTAGTCTGTATTTCAAGATTTAATGTAGTATTCACAGCCTCTTCATTTGCATTTGGGTTAGGATTTAGCACAAGTTCGGCATAGTGATAAGCTCTCGAAGGCATATCGAATTTATGTTTAGGCAAAATCTCTAAATAAGCACGTTTAGCTTCCTCACTGGTAAAAACATTTTTCCGTTCCATTAAGTTAATAACATCATTTCTGCGTTTCAATGCAGCTATAGGCTTAGTGTCAGGTCTGTATAGTGTAGGAGCTTTTAGCATTCCGATTAATAAACAGGCTTCACCTCTGGATATTTGCGACGCAGATTTTCCGAAATAAATTAAACTTGCTGCCTGTACCCCTCGAATATTGCCCCCAAACGGAGCTAAATTTAAGTAACATTCAAGGATTTTGGATTTAGGAATTTGATTTTCGAGTTTCACGGCCATAATAAATTCACGGATTTTTGTTGCAAAATTACGTTTTCGGTTTTCACGTTCAGATACAGCAAGACGAACTGTTTGGCTTGTGATTGTCGAAGCACCGGAGACGATTTTAACATGTATAATATCCTGATAAAAAGCTCGTGCCATAGCTAAAAAGTCAATTCCGCAGTGTCGATAAAATCTGCCGTCTTCAGCGTTTACTGCAACAATAGGAAGCCATTTTCCCATTTCTTCTAATGGTATAGGTATCTGCCATTCAGAATTAGGTGAGAGCCTGACATGAAAGAGTTTTCCGTTAATGTCATAAAGAGCAGGAGAGCCGTAAATCGTAGTAACACGTTCGGAATTTATATCTATATTGAACCATAAAACACAAAATATAATTACAAGAAATCCAGGCAGCAAGAGTAATTTTTTCATTTTAAGCAGCTTTTTTGTTGAATTTCAAAATGTCAAGAGTATAGCCTGCTACGTTATTGCTATGATCTCCAATTCTCTCAAGGTTGCTCAGCAATGTGATGAAATTAACGCCTTTTTCTGGATCGCATTCACCTTTGTTAAGCCTGTCGATATGAGCCTGTCTATATTGACGTTCCTGTTTGTCGATTTTCTTCTCGATTTCGTTTATGACTTTCATTGCGAGATGTGAATTTTCGGATTTCATGCTTTCCAGTGATGTGTCTATAGCAAGCGTAGTAGTCTCGTACATGTCTCTAAATTCAGCGATGGCCTCAGTTGATAAATAATTATCCATAGCGTCGCATCGTTCGATTAAATTTTCGCCTCTGTCTCCAATCCTTTCAAGGTCTAATGAAGCGTTGACATAGCAGCCCAAAACTGTAGAAATCTGTTCCGAAACGCCTTTCTGCCAAATTTCAGAAGCATATGACGATATGGCACGGGTAATCTTGTTGACGCTTTCCTCGTAGTTATCGAATTTTTTACGTCTTTCCTCCATTTTTGATATGTCGAACTGGAAAAATGCTTCGTGTATAAGAGCGAACATGTCGTGTATAATTCTGCCCATGTGCATTAACTCATCTTTTACAGCTTCAACTGCCGATGCCGTCGATACGTTTATCAAAGTCGGGTCGAGATACATAACGTCTTCAGGCTTGTCTTCAGGTCTTAATGGAATAATCTTCGATATTAATTTCGCTAATAAGCCTACAAACGGGAAGAAGATTATAGTATTCAAAACGTTGAATATAGTGTGTGCATTAGCTATTTGTCTTCCGATGTCATCACTGCTCATAACTACGATTTCACGATAAATCGGGAATGCTAATAAGAATATCACCGTTCCGATTAAGTTAAATAAAACGTGTGCCGCAGCAGCCTGTTTCGCAGGTCGTGAAGCTCCCATAGCCGCTATAACAGCCGTGAAAGTCGTTCCCAAGTTATCGCCTAAGATTATAGGTATAGCAGTATCAAGCCCGATTAAACCGTTTGAACTTGCCGCCAAAGCCATTACAAGACCGATTGTAGCTGCACTTGACTGAATTAGAATTGTCAAGACCATACCCGCTATAACTCCTGTTAATGGGTTTCTGCTTAACATTAATACGAAATCAGTATGCTGAGAGATTATTCCGACAACTTCTTTTGATGACATCGTCTGCATTCCCAAGAATAATAATCCCAGCCCTATGATACCGCTTGCAAGATATGATATTTGCTTACGTTTAGCCAAGATTGACATCAGCATTCCGAGAGCTACTAAAGGGAGTGCAAAGGCTTCTATATTGAACGCTATGATTTGAGCCGTTACGGTCGTTCCGACGTTAGCACCCATGATAATTCCTATGGCCTGAGTGAGATTTAAGAGACCGTTATTGACGAAACTAACTGTCATTACCGTAGTGCCTGAGCTTGATTGAATTAAAACGGTTACGAGAATACCGACAAAAATACCCCGTAAAGGAGTTTTCGTTAAATCGCCGATTAACTTTCTCATCTTGTCGCCCGCAATGAACTGCAAAGCCTCGCTCATGAGTTTCACGCCGTAAAGGAATAACCCTACTCCTCCGGCAACGTTCAAAAATATTGAAATTTCCACGAGAAAAAATCCTCCTCATAAAATTAATTTTAATAATGAGTATATCAAAAATTTGACAAAAAAAATAAATTTGGTATTATATTCAGCGTTTTGCTTTTAACCGTTCATTATGGGTGGTTAGTTCAGAGGTAGAACGCTTCCTTGACACGGAAGAGGTCAGAAGTTCGATTCTTCTATCACCCACCATTTCAATTTTTATAATTATAATGAGGTAGAAAATTTTTATTATGGCAGATTTTGAAATTAAAGATATTAATCTTGCGGACAAGGGACAGAAAAAAATTGATTGGGCTTGGCAATATATGCCTTCGTTGCAGTTCCTTTACGACAAATACAAAGCCGAACAGCCTTTCAAAGGTGCTGTAATAGCTGCGTGTTTACATCTTGAAGCTAAGACTGCGAATTTGTTAATCACCCTCACAAAACTCGGAGCAAAAGTCGCTGCCTGCGGGAGCAATCCCCTTTCGACACAGGACGATATTTGTGCAGCACTGGCGAAAAACGGTGTTCACGTCTACAGTCATAGAGGAATGACGACCGACGAATATTTCGATTACGTTCGCAAAGTCTTAAATTACAAACCCAACGTAATTATTGATGACGGAGCAGATTTAGTCGCAACGGTTCATCAGGAATTTCCGGATTTCATTCCCAACATTTTAGGCGGTTCAGAGGAGACTACATCAGGTGTTAAGAGATTAAAAGCCATGAACGCACAAGGAATTTTGAAGTTCCCGATGATTGACGTAAACGACGCTTTGAGCAAATATTTATTCGACAATCGTTATGGAACTGGGCAATCAGTTTGGGACGGATTTATTCGCACAACAAACATGATAGTTGCCGGAAAGACCGTTGTAATCGCCGGTTATGGCTGGTGCGGACGTGGTGCTGCAATGCGGGCTGCGGGCTTCGGTGCTCATGTCGTAGTAACTGAAATCGACCCTCACAAAGCCTGTGAAGCCTTAATGGACGGTTTCAG
>JAFSKE010000088.1 GCA_017449135.1 Synergistaceae bacterium | reverse complement strand
GCAGTCGGAAATACGATTGTCGGAACTTATGATATTTGGATAGATTCCAGTATCTCATCAAACGGCTACAACAGAATCGGAGTTTTCGGACAAGGCAGCGGAGTTACGGATTTTTATTCAGTAACACGTCAGGATACGGACAGAACAGCTTTTCCGAGTAAGAACTGGACAAGAGCATCATTTTTCAGCAGTAACGAGTTAGCCGATAACATTCGCACTGATTTAACGGGTGATATTCCTCCTTATATCGGCTCAACACGTGAGGGACAGATAAGACTTCAAACTTTAATGCTTAGTGAAGATGTTACGTTACCGCTTGTTGACAGGGCTACAAACATAATTCCCTATGCTGCACGTAACAGATTCCCCGATAAGGACGAACGAGGCGTTACAAGATTTCCCGGAGGAAACCGAAATTTCAAGGCTGACATCGGAGCTGTTTACTTCGACGGTACGAGACTATCAGAAGAAGACTCCACTACAATCACGAAATCAATACGAACGATTCAGATTAGCGGCATTCCTAACCATTTAACGCAGGTGGGACAATCTGTAACTTTAATCGCAAAAATTTATTACACAAACGGAACTACGGCTTACGGAGTTGCGAAAAAATCCGACAGCACAAACGAGGCCGAAGAAGTTGTCAAGTGGTCTGTATCAGGTGACGGAGCAACTTGTGTTACGCTTTCTGCAGATGTTGGAATTTTAACTGTAACGAAAACTTCGACAAGAGCATTAGCAACAACAATAACTGTTAGCACGACAAGGTCTGATGCTTCAAGTAATAAATCAGCGTCAAAATCTTTCTACGTCGGCGGTTCAGTATCCGGCGCAGGCTCGGGAGGATTAGGAACATCAAGTCCAATAAATGCAGCTCCCGGAGCAAACAGTTACAATACTGAATTAATCCGTGAATTGACTCGTGAATTTATCGGTTTTGAAGTCGGCTACGGATATTACAACACTGTAAACGGAGTCATTTTAACGTCAACATTCGTATCTTCAACAACAAGAATCTGGGGCATAAATTCAGCGTCATTGATTACGGATTTTTCGGAAATTCAGCCGAGTGTTATGGCATCAACAAATAATGTTGCTTCGTCAGGATTTTCAACTTTGCAGGAGACAGGAGTTTCGATAAATATGCAGGACGTTGAAGAAGGTGAAATGCTGCCTTTAACTTATCCTTGCGATTTATCTGGAACTGACTTGAAGGGAATTTTAGGAAGTGAAGTTTATGATAGTGTCGCTTCTGATTTGCTGGCTGCCTCACAAAACGATTCAACAGTTAGTGATGAGACGGCTAAAAAAATATTCTCAAGTCTCAGAGTTGAATTTAAGGACAAAAACGGTAATATTTGGCCTGTAATCGGAGCAGGGACAAACGTTGACTTAATAAAAGCTCTTGACTGCGAAGCCATAATTTTAAGTGCTGATAATAATTCCAGCGGCGGGATTCATTTTGACCTCAACACCTGCATAATGAATGCCGATGCGACACAAAATTCGGAAATTGCTGCAGCGGATTCAACTTACGATGGCCCTCAGCTTGTAGGCGAAGAAGGTTTAGAGTTGTTAATTATTCCTGACGGAGTGAACGATAACGAAATTTCAGGAACAATCTGGGTAGCTCAAAAAGATTTACAGGGTTCGACAGCTCAATCACAAACTGTATCGTCGGACGAAAGTATTTCGCAGAATTCTTCAACTTCGGATTCAAACAAAGATTCAGGCGGAGGCGGCGGAGGTTGTGAATTATTCAATATCGGAATTTTTGCGGTGTTGATGTTCGCTCTGAAAAGGAAATTAAATTAAAGTAAAAAAAAGCCCCTCGTGATTACATTAATCAGAGGGGGTTTCCATTTCTTGATGACGTTTAACGATTTCTTCGATTTCTTCGTGATTAATAACTTCTTTTTCCTGTAAGACTTCGGAAACTTCGTGCAAAACTTTTTCGTGTTCCTTCAAAATTTTTAATGCTGTGTCCTGAGCTTCAGTAACAAATTTGCGGATTTCACCGTCAATTATTATTGCTGTTCCGTCTCCTGTGTCATCACGAATCTGCGATGCTCCGGCTAAATAAGTCATTGAAGGTGAAGCGTATCTTACAGGCCCTAATTTTTCCGACATTCCAAACTCTATAACCATTCGTCTTGCTGTTTCGGTTGCTCTTTCGAGATCGTTTGATGCACCTGTTGAGGCTTCGTTGAAAATCAATAATTCAGCGGCACGTCCTCCCAACATTACAGCCATTTTATTTTTCAATTCGGATTCGCTGATTAAATATTGATCTTCTGTCGGCATTTGCATTGTGTAACCCAAAGCACCCTTTGTTGTCGGAATTATGCTGACTTTGTGAACAGGATCAGAACCGGGCAGATAACATGCAACTAAAGCATGGCCGGTCTCATGATAAGCAACTTTTTTTCTGATTTCAGGCGTTAAAGGAGTTTTTCTCTGTAATCCTGCAACAACTCTTTCAATCGCTAAATCAAAATCGTTCATCGTAACTTTTTCGGCTTTTCTTCTTGCTGCCAGCAATGAAGCCTCATTCGCAATGTTTGCTAAATCTGCTCCGGAGAATCCAGGCGTAACTTTTGCAATAGATCTTAAATTAATCTCAGGTGCAAGAGGTAAATTTTTCGTGTGAATCTTCAAAATCTCCTCTCGGCCTTCTTCTGTCGGCAAAACAACCTGAATCTGTCTGTCAAATCTTCCCGGCCTCATTAAAGCCTGATCCAGAATTTCAGGTCTGTTTGTTGCTCCCATTATTACGACTCCGTTATTAGGCTCGAAACCGTCCATTTCAGCAAGAATTTGATTTAACGTATTTTCCTGTTCGCTGTTTGCATTGATAACGTTCATTCGGGATTGACCGATTGCGTCGATTTCGTCAACAAAAATTATGCACGGTGCTTTCTTTTTCGCCTGTCCGAATAAATCCCTGACTCTTGCTGCTCCGACACCAACAAACATTTCAACGAAGCTCGAACCTGTTATAAAGAAAAACGGAACGCCTGCTTCACCTGCTGTAGCCTTTGCCAATAAAGTTTTACCTGTACCGGGAGGGCCTACTAATAAAACACCTCTGGGCAGTTTTGCTCCGAATTTCTCAAAACGTTTAGGCTCTTTTAGAAATTCTATAATCTCCCGCAATTCAACTTCGGCTTCTCCAGCTCCTCCGATGTCAGAAAAATGTACGCCTGTCATCTCTCCCTGCAATTCTTTAGCTCTTGAACGTCCGAACGAAAAAATTCCTCCGCCTGCCCCCTGCATGTTTCTGAAAATCAAATACCAGATTATTATTAACGGCAGCATAGGCAGCAAAATTCCCATTAATAAATCAATTAATCCGTCGCGTTTTGCAACACCGCCGAATTTAATATCAGCACTTGAAAGCCTCTCGATTAATAATGGATCTAAAAGCCTTACGACACTTTTAATATTTTCATTCTGCTTTGATTTTTTGTTTTTCATGAAAACAATTCCGTTTACAATCGGTCGTTTCTCAACGTCTCCGCTGTCTGCTTCTTTCAAGGCGTAAATTATTCTTGATTCTGTTATGTCAACGTTCTCAATATTATTTTTGTCAAGGTCTGCGAGAAATTCACTGTATGGAACTTCGCTTTTACTTTCAGTGTAGGGCTTATAAATGTATTCGGCAAAGAGCCATGCAACAACTAACGCTATTAAAAAATACCATACTGAAAATTTTTGTCCTTTATCCATTTTAATTTTTAATCATAACCTCGCACTTCTTAAAATTGCTCTACCGCTTGCATTTCGTTTCGATCTTTCTTTCAGCCTGTCAAATTCCTCTGAAATTTCCGCACGTTCAGTTTTTTCAACAGGCATTAAATTTAAGAAATTATTTAATTTGTTTTCAAGTTCTTCAATTTCTTTAATGTCGGGAGGAATCGTTCTGCCGATATTTTTAACGCTCATCAATGCTATATCTGAAATTAAAACGGCCATGTCGTGAAGGTCTCTGTTATTTTCCTCACTGTCATAATAAACTTCTTCGACAGTTTCAGTTTTGATTCTCGTAGCAAAACACAAAAAACCCACCGCCATTGCCAGCCACGCAGCACCCGCCGCAATATTATCGATATAAAACATGTAGCCTGCAAAAATACTCGTGATTATTCCTGCACAAAATAAAGCCCAGCGAAAAATTTTATCAATCATTAATTAATTTATTCAGTTCCTTTGATGCAGTTTCGAGATCGTCATTAATAATTATATAATCATATTTATCTTTTAATTCAAGTTCTTTAATTGCGTTATTCAGTCTTAATTTCAAATTCTCTTCGTTTTCGGTGTTTCGGTTTCGTAATCTTTTCTCTAAAACTTCAACCGAAGGAGGCGCAACGAAAATTAAAACTGCTTCGGGGATTTTCTCACGAACCTGTAAAGCTCCCTGAACGTCGATTTCAAGTAAAACATTATGGCCAGAATTTAATTCGTTTATAACGTCCTGCTTCAAAGTCCCGTAATAATCAGAATGAACATGAGCATATTCAAGGAATAAATTTTGTTTAATTCCTTCTTCAAATTTTTCATGCGTTATAAATCTGTATTCGATTCCGTCAGTTTCGCCGTTTCTTGGTTTTCTTGTTGTGCATGAAATTGAGTAAACGAGATTTTTTTTGCTGCTCAAGGCATTTTCCCGCAAAGTACCCTTTCCGACTCCGCTTGGCCCTGATAATACGTATAATTTTCCTGTCATGATTTTAATTTTTTATTCGATATTTTGGATTTGTTCTCTAATTCTTTCGATACATGTTTTAGCTTCGACTACCTGCCACCGAAATTCAGCATCGGCAACTTTTGAGCTCATTGTATTAACTTCCCTGTTCATTTCTTGGACAAGAAAATCCAATTTTTTCCCTGAAGATTCGTTGAGATTAATTGCATACCTGAATTTATCGACATGAGATTCCATTCTTGTAACTTCCTCCGAAATATCCCATTTGTCAGACAACAACGAAACTTCAGATGCGACTCTGGCTTCGTCAAATTCAAGATTGTAATGCTCTAAAACACTTTCGATTCTGCTTCGGATTGAGTTTAGGGCTTCTGATTTTGCAATTTTCCAGCGTTCGTTCATCGAAATTAATAATTTATCGAGAAATTCAATGTCAGATTCAATTTTCGATTTTAATTTTTCACCTTCGGATTTTTTCATGTCGTTTAGGGTGTTAATAACTTCGATAACCATTTTGTCCCAAACTTCGGGATTATTTTTAGCTTCGAGGGAGGCTAAATTTTTACCTGCGTCAAGAACTCCTGGAATTAACAAGTAACTTGAAATATCATTTGAACATTCAAGGAAATTCCGTTTAGTGAGCTTTTTAATCTGGTTATAAAAATTCAACAATCCTTCTTCATCAATAACGGGAACTTGTGAACCTGCATTCCATGAAATTTCGGCGGATAATTTGACTTTGCCCCTTGTAATATTTTTTCTCATGATGTCAAGGACTTTATTTTCGAGAGATGCTAATTCGGGAGGCAGTTTAACCGAAAAATCCTGATATTTATGATTAACCGAACTGATTTCAAACAACACTGTTCCCCATGAAAAGTCGTAAGATTTAGTTCCGAAGCCTGTCATGCTTAACAACATAATTATTTCTCCTTAATTTAAGGCTTCAAGTTCACGCATGGATTTCTCTAAATTTTCCATGATTATGTTACGTCCGTTTTTGCTTGAATAAACATCGTCCGAAAATCTCAAAGGTTTTCCGAAAGTTACATGTATTTTTACGGGTTTTACAAATTTTGCTCCGGTAGGCATTGCTTTGAAAGCTCCGTCAATGAACACAGGTAAAATCGGTGCTTTTTCACGTGCTGCGATTAAAGCAACTCCACCTTCAAGAGGCTGCAAATTTCCGTCTAAACTTCTTCCGCCTTCAGGGAAAATTAAAACATCGCTGCCTTCTTCGTACAATTTCATAAAACCTCTTAACGCCCCAGCAGCAGAAGCATTATCACTCCGTGAAACAGGAATTGCTCCCAATGCCCTTATACATGCCCCGAAAAGCCAATTTTTGAATAACTCTTCTTTAGCGAAATATTTTAAGCGTCGAGGGAAAAAGCAGCCTACTAATAACGGATCTAAATTGCTTACGTGATTGCAGGCGACAATAAATTTTTCATCGGGATTTAATTTTTCAAGCCATTTAATGGAACATCTGTTGTAAATTTTTAACAATATCTTGAAGAAACTTTTTACGATTGCGTAAAAAACTTTATTTTGTTTTGATTTCATGTTATTTGGGTAAGACCTCTTTAATTTTATCGAGAATAAATTTTAGAACTTCATCTTCGGTCATGTCTGAACTGTCTATGAATATTGCATTGTCGGGAATTTTCAACGGTGAAAAATCACGCTTTGAATCATGTTCATCACGTTGAATTATTGCTGATAAAATTTCGTCATAATCAGCTTCTTTGCCTTTTTCGATTCGTTCAAGATAACGCCTTTTTGCTCTTGCCTGAGGACTCGCAGTGAGAAAAAATTTTATTTCGGCATCAGGAAAAACTACGCTTCCGACATCTCTGCCTTCAGCAACAACAGAACCGTAATTTTTTTGCTCTTTCTGTAAATGTAATAATGCTTCTCTGACTATGGGCAAAGCAGAGTAAATCGATGCTAAATTATCGACTTCGGGCGTTCTGATTTCGGAGCTGACATCAAAATCATTAACCAAGACAGAGTTATCACGCAGTTCGATTTTAATTTCGCTCAAGGCTTCACGCAAAAAATTTTCGTCATCGGGTTTTATTTCTGACTTTGCAAGAATTAAAGCTATTGCCCTATAAATTGCACCGGTATCGAGATACTTAATTTTTAATTCTTTGGCAAGACGTTTTGAAATTGAACTTTTCCCGGCACCGGCAGGGCCATCAATAGTAATTACGTAGGACAATTTTATAACCCTGCCATGTCGCCCATATCTGATGCAACTTTCCCGGCAAAGTCGATCATCTCTGAGAAAAGACTTTCAAAATTTGTAATTCCCAAACGTTCAAGAGGTTCAGGGAAAATATAAGCCTGTAAACCGTCAGCTCCTAAACCAATTCCAAGCATTAAGCAAATCGTATTTGCAACGGTTACAACGTCAAGCAAAGGCTGATACTGCAATTTATCTTCGGGCAATTCGTTAGGCTTATGATGATAGGCAACGGCAACACGATAAGATTCCGGCATTTCCCAGCGTGAAACTAAAATTTCGCCGATTTCAGCATGATCAAAACCTAAAACCTGCCATTCAGCTTCAGTAAATGGAATGTGTTTTTCCTCAACGATTTTTACAATTATTCCGTAACCGAATCTGACGTAATCGTTCAAAATTACTTTTCCGATGTCGTGCAGCAAACCTCCGACATAAGCATCTTCAGTACTGACTTTCCCCGTTAATTTCGCCAAATATCTTGAAGTGTATGCAACCATTAAAGAATGTCGCCATAATTCTCCCCTGTCTAAGGCATAACCGGTTAACCCCTTATCCATAGCTGAATAAACGGTAGCGGCGAGAATGATATTGCTGACACTTTTATAACCTAATAAAGCAATAGCTTCCGAAATATTCGAGATGCTTCTGCTTTGACCATAGGCGGCAGAATTTGCAAGTTTCAAGATTCTTAACACAAGCCCTTCATCTCTGGAAAGACTTTTGGCAACGTCCGCAGCATTACTGTCGGGGTCATTGAGTTTTCTCATAGTCTCCATGACGAACTGCGGAAAAGATTTTATATCCTGCATTTTGCTGATAATACGGGTTTTAATTAATTCTCTGGATTTCTCATCAATTTCACTCACGGACTTCAAGCCCCCTTTTATGAAAAATTTTTATACTATTCCTCCACTTAATATTTTAGTGTAGAGTTCCGAAAAAGACAAACGCACAAATTCCCCTGTTTTTAATTTTTCGAGTTTTAATTTTCCGATTTTGCGTCGAATTAATTTATCAACTCTGAAACCGAAATGCCGAGCCATTAATCTTACTTCACGTTTTATTCCTTCAGCGATTGTAATATTAATCCATTGATTAGACGGAGACTTATTCATTATATTAACATTTATCGGAATAATTTTTTTATGGATTAACTCACCGTCATCAATTTCAAAACCTTTTCGCCAATTTTCGAGCTGTTTTGAATTAATCGGAATGTTCAATAACGCCTCATATTCTTTATAAATTTCTTTTGATGGGTGAGAAATATTTTGCGTAAAATTTCCGTCATTCGTCAAAATCAATAATCCTTCGCTCTCACGGTCTAACCTCCCGACAGGATATAAACGCCCTTTGAAATCCGTAATTAAATCAACGACAACGGGATCATATTTATCACTTACGGCACAGACATAGCCCGAAGGTTTGTTAATCACGTAATAGACATGTTCGGAAGGTTTCAGAATTTTTCCGTCAAGAGTGATTGAATCATTTTCGGGATTTACTTGAAAAAAAGGTGCGAGGACAATTTTTTTATTAACCTGCACCCTGCCTTCAAGAATAATAATTTCGGCTTTTCTGCGTGAACAGACACCGCACGATGATATGAAAGAATTTAGTCTCATCGTTTCGGATTAATCAACAGTCCCATAGCAGGATAAATTTCGCTCATTGTTTCCCTTGCAACTTTGCTGGCTCTTTCGGCACCGTCAGCAAGAATTTCATCAAGCAATGATTTTTTCCCTTCAAATTTTGCTCTTCGTTCTCTAACAGGAGTCATCATTTCCTGAATATGAGAATTTAATTTTTTCTTGCAGTCTATACAGCCAATTCCGGCAGTTTTGCAGCCTTCGCAAATTTCTTTTTTCTCGTCATCGTCAGGATTAAAAACTTTATGCAAATCCCATACAGGGCATTTTTCAGGGTCTCCTGGATCTTTACGTCTCATTCTTGAGGGGTCTGTAATCATTGTGCGGAGTTTCTGCCACATTGACTCTTCGGATTCTGAAATTTCAAGTGCGTTTCCGTAAGATTTGCTCATTTTTCGTCCGTCAATTCCGGGAACTTTGGGAGTTTTTGTGAATAACGGCTGAGGTTCGACTAATAAATTTTCGCCGAAGAAATTATTAAATCTTCTCACTGTTTCACGGCTTAATTCCAAGTGTGCGCTTTGATCTTCACCGACAGGGACGAGGCTTGCTTTGTACAACAAAATATCCGCTGCCATTAAAACGGGATAACCTAAAAATCCGAATGTGCTTAAATCTTTGTTTTTAATGTTTTCAATCTGTTCTTTGTAAGTCGGATTTCGATATAACCACCCCAACGGCGTAATCATTCCTAAAGCTAAAGCAAGCTCGGCATGTTGTGGAACATGTGATTGAATGAATAATGGACTTTTTTCAGGGTCTAATCCCACTGAAAGCCAATCAAGCAAAGCCATGTAACAAAATTCTCCGGTGTTTCCGGATTCTTCATAATTTGACATTAAAGCGTGCCAGTCTGCAATACTGTAAAAACATTCGTAGTTTTCATCATTCTGTAATTTAACAAAATTGCTCAAAGCTCCGGCCATGTGTCCGAGATGTAATGCTCCCGTCGGCCTCATTGCACTTAAAACTCTTTTTTTCATGTTTATATTTTTCTCCTACATTCTTAATGGTGATGTTAAAGCGTTCACATTTAATAAAACTGTTTCGACTCCGCATTCTGAAATTTTTTCGGCAAGTTTGGGAAGTGAAGCACGTTCCATTTCTCCGTGATCTGCAACTGCGATTACAAGTCCCGAATGTGTAGCGTCAATTAATTCATGATATTTCATGTCGGCAGTGATATAAATTTCAGCCTGGCGGTTTTTTGCAAGTTTCCAAAAATCTGCTCCCGAACCTCCGCACAATGAAACTCTCGAAATTTTTTCGGGAAGATTTTGCGAATACACATCAAGTTTTGAAATTCCCCACGAAGTTTTTACGAAGTCGATAAAATTTTCAATGTTCATGGCCTTTTTTAGATTTCCGCAGATTCCGATTTCCTCAAAATTTTTGCATTCTTCAAGTTCGATTAAATCTGCAAGCGTAAAATTAACTCCTTCATTGGCTTTGTCCCAGTTAGTGTGAGCAGCAATGATATTAATATTTCGTTTCAATGCTTCGTTAATGGTTTTTCCGGGTTCTGAATTAATTTCGATTTTCTTTATCGCACGAAAAATTAAAGGGTGATGACACAATAAAACATTGCAATTATTCTCATCAGCCTTTATTACAGCGTCATAAAAAGCGTCAAGAGTAACTGCAATTTTTTTAACTTCGGCTTTGCAACTTCCAACGATTAAACCGGGATTGTCCCATTCTTCAGCAAGTGAAAACGGTGCAAATGAATCAATATGATTTAATAAATCTCTAACGTTCAGGGAAGAATTTTTTGACATCGTTAATAAATTTTTCAATCATTGAAGGCGTTTCAATAAATTTCGGGTCTGAAAGGTCTAATTCAAGAAAATTAAAATCTCCTTGAATTTCAGATTTCACAAAATCCAAAAATGGCATATAAGCGTCATATAAATTTCTCCAATATTGTTCGCCTGCGTCAATTTCGTCCTGTCTGCCTCGTGAATGAATCCTTCGCATTATTTCATCAAAAGGACATCGAACCAGAATTAATAATTTCGGGAGTTTCACGTATCTTAAAAGTGAGTCGTAAAGTGTCAAATAACAACCAAACTGACTGTCATGAAAATATCCCAAGTCATAATACATTTTTGCGTAGACTTTATCGCCGAAAACGCTTCTATCAAGAATATAATTATCTTTTTCCGAAGCACATAAATATTGAGCGAAACGTGTTACCAAAAAATTTAACTGCATCGGAAAAGCCCAGCGTGTATCATGATGAAACCTTCCCAATAAATCTAAAGGATCTCGAAATTCCTCCGGCATAACTTCAAATCCCAAACGTTTTGAAAGTAAATTAACGATTGTCGATTTTCCGCTTGCTGTCATTCCTTCAACTATAATCTGAATTTGTCCCATTTAATTTTAATCTCCTTATTTCTTTTCAAGTTTTGTACAATATCCCGTAACAGTCAAAATATATTCGTCAGCATCAGAATATGAAACTGAATTTGGCGAAACCCACGAAATTTTTGCGGGCGAACATGAGCCGTCAGTGTAAAAATAAATTACTTCGGGTTCAAATTTCCAGCCGTCATTATCAGGTAAATATTTCATTTTTATATTCTGCCATTCAAGAACTGCGGGTCTATTAACGTTTGTACCAAGAAAACTGCTTAAACTGTCCTCTTCGACTTCACGTTTAGTTAAAGCCTCAGCAAGAATATAACCTCGTTTTGATTGACTTTCAGATTTTACCGTTAATCTTATTGGTATTCCCGAAAGTGCTTTGTCCGAAGCCTCTTCGATAGCACGCTGTAAAACTGCTGAGGGCGGCTCAAAATAAAATGAAATACGGGGAAGAAGTACTGATGACAACGCCCCCGTAATGAAAATCACGATTAAAATTTCAACAAGTGTAAAACCCTGTTTCGATTTTTTAATCATCGTTTGTAATGTCCGCGTTAATTCCCTCTCCGCCTTCTTCTCCGTCAGGGCCATAACTTATAATTTGAATACGTCCGTTTTGATTTCTGTAGACATAAGGATTTCCCCACGGATCTTCGGGAACTTTTTTCAAATATCCGCCTTCAGCATATCTCTTAGGAACCGGAGATGTTGAAGGAGCTGTTACAAGTGCCTCAAGTCCCTGCTGTGTCGAAGGATAAAAACCGTTGTGCATTCTGTACATTTCGAGAGCATCTTCGATTGAACGAATTTGAGTCGCTGCGGTGGTTCTTTGAGCTTCTGCAACCTGTGGGCCGATTCTCGGTACGACAAGTGCTGCCAATAATCCCAAAATGACAACGACAACCATAATTTCAATTAACGTAAATCCTGAACGTTTTTTCATGATTAATAAAACCTCCAATTTAATTTATTTTACAATACCCGCAAGATCAAACACAGGCGTTAATATTGCCAAAACTATAAATCCTACTGAAACTCCCAAACTTAAAACCATTATAGGCTCCATTAAAGTTGAAAGTTTTTCCATTTTCGATTGAGCGACTTCACGGCACTGTTCAGAAATATTTGTTAATGCTCCGGATAAATCGCTTCCCATTTCTCCGACTCTGACAACTGCAACGGTATCTTCAGGCATTCCGATTTTTTCAAGAGCTTTCTCGAATTTGTAGCCTGATTTTACCATTTCGGCAGCGTCGAGCCATCTTTGTTTATGAACGTCCATTGACGAAGCCATTTTCAAAGCCGACACTAAAGGTATTCCCGACTTCAATAACGTGCTTATGTGGGACATTACAAGAGCTAAATTTAATTGATCCCTGATTCCTTTCATTCCTGGAAATGTAAAACTTTTACCCGTTTTTTTCATGTAAATGAACAAAACAGCAAGGGCAATCAAAATCCAAAATCCGTAACCTGATAAAAATTCCGACATTCCTATTAAAATTCTTGTAGGTAACGGCAAAGTCTGATTCATGTCCTCGAACAATTCCGAAATTTTAGGAACTACGTATGTCAGCATGAACGCAACAACGCCAATTCCGACAACGGCCATGACAATAGGATAAGTCATTGCGCCTCTGATTTTACGTCTTAAATCGTCCTCAAGTTTGAACTCGTCAGCAGCTTCATTCAAAACCGAAATTAAAGTTCCTGACTGTTCGCCTGATTCTGCAACTCTCCAAAGACTTTCACGAAATGCACCGCTCTCAGCCAATGCCGTGTGAAATTTTCGTCCGCCTTCAACTTCAGCTAATAATTTTTCCATAACGGGCTTCATGATTTTGTCTCTTGTTTGTTTCGACATAATCCTTAAAGCATCTGCGAGGGGCAAACCTGATTTCAAATATGATGCGATACTACGACAGAAAAATATATGCTGTTCGAGCGGGAGTAATTTAATTTTGACATTTCCCTTTTTCTCTTCGGCAACTTTGATGTCAACAACTACAATTCCGCGTTCGGTTAATCTGTCTACGGCTTGAATTGACGAACCGGCTTCGATAGTTCCCTTTGTGTTTTTTCCTTTTGCGTCATATCCT
>JAFSKE010000009.1 GCA_017449135.1 Synergistaceae bacterium | reverse complement strand
GAAAATTTCTCGTGCCCTCTCAATCCTGAAATCGAAAAATTTTTGAAGAAAAACGCAATCGATTTTACAAAAAAAAGTCAATCCGTAACTTATTTAGTTTCTCCGATTGATGAATTTATAATTATCGGTTATTTCTCAATCGCAATAAAACCTTTCGTAATCGGTGTTAATGACATCAAGAGCAACACTCAACGCAAAAAGATTGAACGTATTGCAAAATTGGACGACAAAATTCAATCTTACACAATGGCCGCTTATTTGATTGCGCAACTCGGAAAAAATTATTATCACAATCTCAATGAAAAAATTTCCGGAGATGAATTACTCGACACGGCATTAGACACGCTAAAAGACATACAATACGATGTCGGCGGTATGGTCGCATTTGTCGAAACCGAAGAACGAAAAAAACTTGTCGAATTTTATAATCGAAATTATTTTTTCTCTCTCGAAAATAAAAAAATCACGGATTCTAACGAATTTATCCAGCTTTTCAGACTTTTATAATTTCCTCTTACGTACTTTAACTGAAAAAATTTTTATTTACATTATTGACAAAAATCCAACTCGGTGTAGAATGTGCAATGTGGTTCTGCGTGTATTACTTAGTGAGAATCAAATTACAGTTTTTTGAAATAAAAATTTCCGAAAGGAGTGCTTTTAATTTATGAAAAAGTTATTAGTAGTTTTATCAGTCGTTTTGGTGCTTGCGTTTGCAAGCGGTGCGTTCGCAGCTCGTGAAGGAGAATCTGGACACGTTGGTCATGAAGATGCAACAGTGTTGCTTTCTAAAGGTGCAAGTGCGTTTTCAAGTGGTTTAAGTTCAGCAGCAGCAACAGCTCTTACAAATTCCAGTTGGGCAGGTGCAACACCTTTAACAACTTCAACCGGAAATGCTAATGCAACAACAATCGACAACGGTAAAGAAACAAATGAGGTTGTAGCTGCTTACATTCCGAAATTCAATGTTCCTGGCGATGGTGAGTATATCATCGGTGTTTATCTGAACCTTTACGATTTACAGAGTATGAGTGCTATCACAAGTTTTATCCTGAGAGCTCTTAATTCTGCTTTCACTGGTACGATAAGCAACACCGCTTTGTTGTACTTGGACGAATCAGTGACTCCTAATGTAATGAAACAGGTGTCAAGTTTAACTGATGTTGCAAAACTTGATGTTACAAGTGAGACATACCTTTATTTTGAGGTAAGTGGTTTAGGTGCAGCTTCCTCCTCTGTTGAAGCATCAGCAACGCAGGAACTTGAATCCGGTCTTTATGCAGCAGGTTCAGGCGGACCGCTCAACATCGGTTCATCAGGCGGCGGCTGTGTAGCAGGAACATCGGCTCTTGCACTTGCAGTACTTGGACTTTTCATTGCAAAAGGCAAGAAATAGTTTTGAGTAATACACCCACAGAATAAAATCGCATAACACAAACACGCAGACTAAACAGACTCCCTTCCTGTTCGAGAGTGAATGGGGAGGGAGTTTTTGTGAAAGTTACTTTAATGCTTAATCATTGTAATAAATTCGTCTGGAGCAAGGGCTTTTGTGTCAGCATTGTCGAAATCTTTAATATTACACGTTACAATATAATCTACTCCTGCATTTTGAGCACATTTATCCTGAAGGCAGTCCTCGAAATCCTTAAATTGAATTTCATCAATGGCATTAATAACTTGATCATGAGTTGCTCCGATAACCGTTAAAATTTCACAAATATTTTTTAACCAGAATCTTCTTTCCTGTTCAGTTTTCTTTCTGAGTGCGTACCATATTATTGAAAGTGAATGAAACGCAATGTAACCGTTAAATTCTTCTTCAGCACATAATTTCATAATTTCCTTTGAAGATTCACGAAAAGGATCATCACGTTCTGTAACGTAATTCAAAATAACGTTTACATCAATCAATATGTCCATATTTTTCGACAAACGCCTCCTCTCTTTCAGTTTCATAATCATAATTTTCCGGGAAGGGAGAACGTTTTTTCATTTCTTCCATAGCTTCATAAGCCAGTATTTTTTTTGATTTACGATGAGTTTCTCCTGTTATATTGTTATAATCTTTTATTGACATCATAACAATTTCAGGCTTCCCAATTCTTGTAATTATTAAGGCTTTCCCGCCATTTTCGATACTTTTGCAATAATCCCTAAAATTCTCCTGAACTGAAACATCTGAGGCAGTATCAATGGCAAACATAAAATCCCTTCTTTCCTTTCTAAACTGCTTTTCGTGAAGTTTCTCCGAACTGCGAGATATTGATTCGTACAGGAATTATTCCTTCATCGGAATCAAGTTTAATATTTTGAATCGGTGAAGGAAGCGGAATTTTTTCACCGTCTTGAATCATCGATGATAAATGAAAAATTAACGTTTCCTGAACATAGGCCATAACGTTAAAATCAAGTTTGCATTGTCCCGTACACCCCGGTAAATCAGGAAAAACAATTCCGACATCACCAGGAACGTCAAAACCTAACAACGCTGGATAAACATAAAAATTTTCGTTCATTGATTATTATTTTGCAATCACAAATTCATTCATAAAATTATATTTTATTCCGTAATTCTCGAAGTTTGAGATTTCGGGTTTTATATTCTCATCTTTGCATAATTCAATGTAATCATCTACTGCACCATGAAAATCATCAATAAGTTCTGATATTGTCGTGCCTTCGTATGAAATCAGAGAATTAATCCCCTGCACTTTACCGTAAAAAACACCGTCAGTTTCCGAAAATTCTACACTTCCAACATAATTATTGTATCTAATCATTTTATTCACATTCATATAAGATTCTCTTTTTCTAACTGTTCTATAAGCTGCTTAATCTGATAATCTAACAATTCTTTTCTCGGGTGCGGTTTATGAAGTAATATTTTTGTTTTATGTTCTTCGCTTGTAAAAATTACACGTGATCCGCTGGTTTTGCCTTTATTGTTGATATAGTATGAAAAATATCCTAAAAGTGTTTCTAAATCATCGAACGTAAATGTTTTTGGATTTGACTTTAATTTTGCTATAAGTTTCTCCTTACGTCCCAATTTTACTTTCACTCCCTTTTAATATATTTGTATTTTATCATATTATATAAACAAAAAATCCGAAGAAACATTCATTCCTTCGGACTCGTTATTTTCTATCATCAAAAATTTTTGGTCGGGGCGAGAGGATTCGAACCTCCGGCCTCATGGACCCGAACCATGCGCGCTAAGCCAGACTGCGCTACGCCCCGTACATATTAATGTACAGCTCTGTTATTTTATCACTCTGTTTCGTTTTTGACAACTTCAAGCACAACATCTCGTAATTCAGGATCGTTTAACGCAAGCTGTATATTCGCACTTAACCAGCCCGTTTGTGTTCCGCAGTCAAACCTCCTGCCTTTATACACTACTCCCCATACAGGCTCCTGATCCGCAAGAGTTTTTAATGCGTCGGTTAATTGAATTTCTCCACCTGCTCCTGCTTTCTGTTCTTTCAAAATCGGAAATATTGAAGGCGATAAAACATATCTTCCCATGATTGCAAGATTGCTGGGGGCTTCTTCGTTTTTAGGTTTTTCGATCATGTCGGAAATTTTATAAATTCCGTTCTCTATCGAAAATTGTGTCTGAACAATTCCGTAACGCGAAACTTTTTCGGGGGCAACTTCTTCAAGAGCTATTACAGTTCCGCCGAGTTTCTCATGAACTTTTATTAATTGCGAAAGAATCGGAGCGTCTTTGTTAATGAAAACGTCATCAGGAAGTGCAACACCGAAAAATTCATTTTTGCACACAGGTTCAGCACATAATACGGCATGTCCAAGCCCTAAAGGTTCCCGCTGACGAATAAATAAAATATCCGCCATGTTTGAAATTTTTAACATCATTTCGTAAAGTTCCGTTTTGCCCCTTGATTTCAATAATTCCTCAAGTTCAAAGGATCTGTCGAAATAATCTTCGATTGACTTCTTCGCACGCCCCGTAATCATTACAATTTCATCACAGCCCGACGAAAGAGCTTCTTCAACTCCGTATGAAATAATCGGACGATTGACAAGAGGCAGCATTTCCTTCGCAAGTTCTTTTGTTACAGGTAAAAATCTTGTCCCTAAACCCGCAACAGGAAATACACATTTTTTAACTTTCATGATTGAAAAACTCCCCATTATTCAAGATTCAGAATTTCATTGAAACCCGTTGTCTCAAAAATTTTCATAACTTCAGGAGCAGCACCTTTGATTGTCATTTTCCCCTGAATGTTCATGAGTTTTTGAGCCTTCAGCAACACTCTCAAACCTGCTGACGAAATATAAGCAAGTTTTGACATGTCAACGATAAATTCTTCTATATCTTTTAATCTTGTTTTTAATTCTTTTTCAAGTTCATCTGCTGTGATTGCGGTTAATTTTTTATCGAGGCCTAATATTAACACCTTTCCTTCATTAAAATATTCAAATGTCATAATTAATAAATCTCCTATGGTTCATTAAGTTTGAACGGGATTTCAGGAAGTTTTAATTCTCTTTGAGGTTTGTAATGTCCCGTTTCTGTTAATCCTTCGTGAATCTTTGATGTCAGATCTTTCAATTCTCCGATTGCGTAGGCTGCTATCAAAGCATTCACCGCCAAAGCTCCTCCCGTTTTCAATGTCAAAGTTTCAGCTTGAATCATGTCTGCTTTAATTTGATTCCACAATGGGTCTTTGCTTCCGCCTTCAGTAATTATAACTCGATTAATCGGTGTTCCGGCTTTACGGGATTTTTCGGCGATTTCGGAATATTCCCCTGCGATTGCTTCGAGAACTGAACGCCACAAAACAAATTGATTCGTGTTCATCGTCATGTTTATAAAACACCCGTGAACTTCCCTGAAACCTTCAGGCCCTCCAGTCAGCCACGGTAAAAATCTCACGCCTTCAGAACCGTTTTCGAGTTTTTCGGCACCGTCGCTCAAAAATTTATAATATGAATCATCGCCCGGCCGATTGCAGATATTATCCCTGAACCAGCGCAATGCAAGTCCGCCCGTTCTGACAAATCCCCAATAAAAATATGTGTCCGGCAAAGTTCCCGAATTAAAAATCAATCCGTTTCCTTTTTTGCTCAACCCCGGAAGGATTCCCGAAGTCGAAATGCAAAACATTGAACATGTCCCTGCAACATCGACAGCATGGCCGGGTTCATGAACTCCACAGGCTAAAAGCGATTCCATTGTGTCGCCTGCTCCCGCACAAATCGCCGTTTCCTCAGAAAATCCCGTTATCTCTGCACATTCCTTCGATAATTTTCCGATTATGTCATAAGGTTTTACGATCTTGGGCATGAATTTTTTGTCGATGTCGAGAATCTTTAACTGTTCATCAGACCATTCTTTTTTGATTACGTTATAACCAAGTCCCCAGCCTGACATTGTCCCCCAATCGATAAAAGTGTCATTTGCTTTTAATCCTGCAAGTTTCATTAAAATATAAGGGGCATTGTGAACGAATTTAGAAATTTTGCCGGCGTTCGGTGAATTTTTCAACAGCCACCTTGCAAATAAAGCTGGAAATAAACATAAAGGTTCGGGATTTCCTGTTTCATTTGCCCAGATGTCAAGATTCAATGACGTTAAATAATCGGCATCGCTTTGAGTTCTCGAATCCAAATAATTTATGTAAGGCGTAACAGGCTCGGCGTTTTCGTTAATTCCCGAAATTCCGCAGATTATTCCGTCTCCCATTATTGCTTTAACGTCTGAAGGAGAAAGATTTTTTTCACGCATAATCTCCGAACATTTTTTCATGCCTTTCAAAGCAAGTTCAAAATATTCGTGGACGTTCATTTCAACCCAGCCCTGATTAGGATAATATAAAGTAGTAGGGTTTACGTCAACAGCAACCTGATTTCCCTTTTCGTCATAGACTGCGACTTTAACACTCTGAGTTCCTGCATCAAAACAAAGATAATAATTCATTTTTATAAATTCTCCTTTTGTATTTGAATCCAAATTGTAGCAGCTTCATTCAATTTCAGGTTAAAAAATTCGCCGTCCTTTTCACAAATATAATTTTCATTTTCGAGGCCATGAAATTTAATTTTAATCCCGGATTTGAAGCCGCGTTTTAACAAATTTTCTCTCAAATTTCCCTCAGCAGTCAAACGAAGTATAACACCTTCGGATTCATTTTCGCATAACGTCAAAGGTACAGGAACGGACAAAACAGGATTTTTAATCGCCGCAAACATTTCGTTAATCCATGATTGATTTTCCTGCTCCGATTTTCTGAAAAATTCAAGCAAAGCATATAATCTGTCTTCAGTTAATTGATCAACATAATGTTCCATTGAACACGCCATATCTGACGAATGATCCCTGTCAAGTCCTAAAACTTCGTGGAAAAATTCCCTAAAACCTTCGTGCCTCCTGAAAGTTATTGCACCCTGTTTGCGTCCTTCAGGCGTTAAATGCAAATTTCCGTAGCGTTCGTGATTTACAAGTTTTAATTCAACAAGTTTCTGAACTGTTGCGGTAACCGTGCCTTTTGTAATTTTCAAACGTTCCGCCAAATCCGTAACCGTTACATCGCTTCCCGTGCTCTCGATTAAGAATAATTCTTCGAGATAATCTTCAATTCTGGGAGATAACATAAATTTTTTCACCTCATATTTTCTTTTGCTTCAATTATACTTCAATTTTTAACCTCTCTGCCGATACCCATTAGAAAGCGTATAATATAAAAAAATTTATAAAGTTGAACTTTTTTCAGTTTAGGAGACAAAACAATATGAACAACCTGAAAATAAATTTGCACATTACAGAGTATTGTAATTTTACATGCAGATATTGTTTTGCACCTTTCAATCACCGTGCGGATTTGCCGATTGAAAATTGGAAAAAAGTTATTAATGACCTCAAATCCGACGGCAATATTTCTGCTATAAATTTTGCGGGAGGTGAGCCGCTTCTATGTGAACTACCGCAACTTGTAGAAGTAGCAGCTTCCTAATTCATCGAGGTTGCGTTGCAACAATTTCTGTTTCCGTCTTACATCCTCTCCAAAGGCGTTGATTTCCTGCGTCCCACAGGTATGAATGAATTATATCACGCAATTCATCTCCCACTTGTAGAAGTGGAAGTCTTCTTGCGAATCATGATAAAAATTTTCCTGAATTGATTGACTACGCAAAAAATTTGGATTTCAAAGTTTCTATTATTTCAAACGGTTCTCTTTTGCTTAACGAAAAATTTACTCCTCTCGATATATTTTCAAAACTTGATACGCTCGGAATTTCTGTTGACAGTTTCAATGAAAAAATTTTAATTGAACTTGGCCGTTGCGACGGAAATTTTCATATTTTGTCCGAAGAAAAATTTATAAAAATTATTGAGCGTGCAAAATCTGTAAATCCTGCGATAAAAATTAAAATTAACACTGTTGTTTCCAAGCTCAATAAAAATGAGCAGCTTACTGAAATTGAAAATCGGGTTGAAATAAATCGCTGGAAATTTCTAAACACTAAACTTTTCGAGACAGAAAATTTTTCCAACAGAAATTTACTTGTAAGCGATAAAGAATTTCAAAAATTTATCGAACGAAATCCGCTCAAAAATGCCGAAAGTGTTGTTGAGAAAAAAATTAGTCGTTCTTATATCATGATTGATAACGTTGGAAATATGCTTGACGATTTTGGCGAAGATTATGAAATAGTCGGCAATATTTTTGAGGAAAATTTTTCCGACGTGTTCAGACGTTTTCAACTCGACAAGGAACTTTATCAGAGTCGTTACATTTGATTTTTTATAAAAAATTATCTTGGCAGAAAGTTTGGGAGATGTGAAAAGTTTTGAAATTAACAAATGAAAATATTGCGGCTGCAGTTGATGAAATTCAAAATTTTTTTGAAAAATTAAATGTCAGCAGGCAAGATAAAATTAAAATTTGTCTTTTGTTTGAAGAAAGTTTGCTCCGCTGTAAAGAAAAATTCGGCGAAAATCATGACTTTGAACTTGTTAAAAGAAAATGGTTCGGCACTCCGAAAGTTATGATAAAAATTTTGGGCGAACCTTATAATCCTGTAACCGATAATGATGAAAAAAATATTTTTTCAGAAATTGTCATGAAAAATTTTCTGAATTATGAACGCACACAAGTTATTTATCGTTATGAAAACGGCTGTAATGAAATCAGCGGCTTTTCTGCACAAAAATCTCAAAAAATTAAAATTCCCGGCGGAAGTCTGGCTGTTGCAGTTTTTTTGGCGATTATTTCGGCTTGGATTATGCAAAATTTCCCTGAACCTACACAAAAAATTATTGCTAAAAATTTTATTACGCCGATTTTAAGTAAGTTATTCGGTGCAATTATCGCAGTAAGCATTCCTCTGATTTTTATTTCGATTGTGTCGAGCATTTGTGCGATTGAAAATATATCTGCTTTGCATAATTTAACCACAAAAGTTTTCAAAAGATTTTTATGGATTTTACTGTTTGCAGTAATTTCATCAGTTATTATCAGCGATATTTTTTTCCCTGTACTTAATTTTGATTTCAGCGGACAAATTTCATTAAATAATTTCGGTGAAATGCAAAAAATTTTCGATTTGATTTTGTCGATAATTCCGCAAAATATTGTTGAACCGTTCCTGCAGGGAAAAATTTTACAAATTGTAATTCTGGCATTGCTTACAGGAATTTGCATAACAATTTTAGGTGAAAGAGTTCAGGATATTAAAAATTTAGTTTTCAGTCTGCAGAAAATTATTATTGAAATGGTGTCGATAGTTTTCAAAATAATTCCTGCGATAATTTTTTTATGTATTGTGAAAACAATTTTGCAAAATTCAATGTCAGAAATTCTTAATGTATGGAAAGTTGTTTTGGCACAATATGTTATATATATCTTTCTATGTTTAGTAATGCTTTTGAAAAATTATTTTTTGTACGGCGTGAACATTTCAGACTTTTTGAAAAAAATTTATCCTGCGGCCTTAATTTCATTTATTACAGGGAGCGTAAGTATTGTAATGCAAAAAAATATTGAAATTTGCAGCCAAGCGTTAGGAATCAAGAAAAGTCTTTGTGATTTTTATATACCGCTGTCAAATTCGCTTTGTCCTACTTTAAGAATGGTAAGTTTTATAGTTTACTCATTTTTTGCGGCACAATTTTCCGGTGCATCAATTACAATGTCGCAACTTTTTATAATAATATTTTTCTCAATGCAATTTACGATTGCTGCAGGCAACGAAGGTGGGGGAGGATTTATGGCGTTAATGGGGCTTTTGCTTGTGCAAGTCGGATTTTCTTTTGACGCAGTAGGCGAGATTATGACTGCAAATATTTTTGTGTCAAACTTTGCGGCATTTATTTCATTAATCATGCGTGACTGTGATTTACTGGCGTTTTCGCACAGTTTGAAGCAAATCTCCCCTTAGCGAGGGGAGACGGTAGGTGGAAGTGTCAGCGGTGAAGTTGTGAATCAAAAAATGTCGCTGACTGGTCAATGTCATCAATAATTTTTCCGTGTTCGAGAATTATTTTCCTTTGTGCAACATCTCCGACTTCGGGATCGTGAGTAACTATGATAATCGTAACTCCCTCATCGTGTAAACGTCTGAAAATGTCAACAACAATTCCTTCGTTTTCTTCGTCAAGATTTCCCGTAGGTTCATCGCCAAGCAGAATTTGAGGTGAGTTTATTAATGCCCTCGCAATACATACACGCTGCTGTTCTCCTCCCGATAATTGAGCAGGCAAATGTCTCGCACGGTCTTTCAATCCGACTTTTTCAAGAGCTTCCATTGCTTCGTCTTCGTCAGGCATTGAATGATAATATTGAGCTACCATTACATTTTCAACGGCCGTTAAATAACTTATCAAATGAAACTGTTGAAAGATTAATCCGATTTTATCACGTCTGATTCTTGTGAGACTTGCGGAATTTTCTTTACTGATGTCAACGTCGTCAAGAATTACGCTTCCCGTTGAAGGCGTATCCATACAGCCTATTATATTAATCATCGTTGTTTTTCCTGAACCCGAAGGCCCCATTATTGAAAGCCAATCCCCTGCATTAACGGTTAAATTTATATCTGCAAGTGCTTTCAGTGATCCGTAAATTTTTGAAACGTTCTTGAGCTCTAAAATTTTTTTCGACATTTTAATAAATTATTCT
>JAFSKE010000087.1 GCA_017449135.1 Synergistaceae bacterium | reverse complement strand
CGGAAATTTCACTGGCGACAGTTACGGCTTTGACGCATTGAACAGGGGCGACGTTCAAGTTTCAACATTTTATTCGTCATCGTTATATGGAAATATTGATGCAGCTGCACAATCATCAAAAAATCCTTTGAAGGGAACTATCGAGCCTGAAAACTGGGCATTAGTTGAAATCGATGACGGAACATATTACATCGCCGAATATATCGGAGTCCTTGACAATAAAAATAGAACTCCCGAACAGACCGAACACGTTAAAAAATTTGCTGAATGGTTCGGAAGTGCAGAAGTCCAGCGGGCTTGGTCAGAAGAATTTGATTCATATCCCTGCAACGTTGATGCAGTTGATTCAGTTCCTCCGATTTATGCTTTGAAAAATTGTGCATTAACAAAAGTAGCAGGAACTGACATGACATACGCTGAATATGTCGGAGTACATTCATCACAATGGACAAACATTATGACGAATTTAGGCTTTTATTGGGCAGACAACGCAAACGCACCGACAGAACCCGACTGGGATAATTTAGATTGGGCAACACTGACACAGAAACAGGCAAAATAATGAGTGAAATTAATGACATTTGCAGGGGACGAAAACCCGTTTTGGATTTGCTGACGAAAACTCCTTCGAGATGTTCAAAATTATTAATCGCAAATAACGTCAGACCTCCATTTCTTGACGAAGTCGTGGACGCTGCGAAAAATGCGAAAGTTACATTTCAGATTGTCGCCCCCGAAGCACTCGATAAAATTTCGGGCGGTGAAAAACATCAGGGCGTAATTTGCAGATTAACTCAAGTTAAACAAATTGAACTCGAAGAATTTTTGAGAGACATAAACGACAATTCCCCTGCACTTGTTGTTGTTTTGGATCACCTCGAAGACCCTCATAATTTGGGAGCTGTGATTCGTTCTGCTGAAGCCGGAGGAGCCTGCGGGGTTGTTTATGCGAAAAGGCGTTCGGCGATTCCTAACGATACCGTCATAAAAACAAGTGCCGGAGCATCGTTGAGACTTCCATTAATTCAGGCAGTGAACATCACGAGAGCTATTGAGACGTTGAAAAAATTTAATTTCTGGATTGTCGGACTTGATGAAAAATCAGATTCTTCAATCTGGGACGAAAATTTACCGGATAGAACTGCACTTGTAATCGGTGCTGAAGGTTCGGGGATTTCAAGACTCGTGAAAGAAAACTGCGACATGATTAAAAAAATTCCGATTTTCAAAGACGGTGCAGGATCGTTAAATGCGAGTGTAGCTGCTGCACTGGGAATATTTGAATGGACAAAAATTTATAACGGGAGGTCTTAGAATGAAAAAAATTTTTTCAGGATTATTGTTTATATTTATTTTTTCGTCAGTATCTTACGGAGCAGTTTCGCAGGATATTTATGTCCGCCAAGATGTTTTCGATGCAAAAATGGAGGCTTTGTTTGAGAGATTTCACGGCGAAATTAAAGCATTGTCGGAAAAAATTGATGGGGTAGAGAAAACTTTGTCAGAAAAAATTGACGGGGTAGATAAAACTTTGTCAAGAAGAATTGACGGACTGGAAAAACGAATAGAAGATACAAATAATTTTTTATATTATTTGTTAGTCCTATTCGGAGCAATGTTGATTTTGCCGTTTGTAAATAAATGGTGGGAAAACAGAAAAGAATCGTCATTCACTCTTGACGACGTGAAAAAATTAATAGCTGATGCAATCGCAGAAGCTCAATTAAGCGTAAAGAATTAAAACACAAAAGGAGGAAAAAATTTTGACAGATAACAAAGAAGTAAGAGTTAGATTTGCTCCGAGTCCTACGGGGGCATTACACATCGGCGGAGGACATACGGCGTTATTTAATTGGCTCTGGGCAAGACACAACAACGGAAAATTCATTTTAAGGATTGAAGACACTGATTTAGTACGTTCAACAAAAGAGTATGAAGAAACTATCATGTCGGGCATGAAATGGCTCGGACTTGAATGGGACGAAGGACCCGACATCGGCGGAAATTTTGGACCTTACAGACAATCAGAGAGACTTGAAATTTATCGTGATTACGCAAATAAACTCGTCAACGAAGGCAAAGCATATAAAGACGGCGAAGCAATAATTTTCAAAGTTGAACACGGTCAGGATATTTCATTCAAAGATATTGTTTACGGTCAAATTGACGTTATGAGCGACGGACTGAAAGAAAAAGATTCCGACAAGTTAAAGGACATCGTAATAATAAAATCCGACGGAATGCCCACATATAATTATGCCGTTGTAATTGACGATCATTTAATGAATATCACACACGTTATCAGGGGAGAAGATCATATTTCAAACACTCCGAAACAGATTTTAATTTATCGTGCTTTAGGCTGGGAAGTTCCTGAATTTGCACACCTGCCAATGATTTTGGGACGTGATAAAAAGAAACTCAGCAAACGTCACGGGGCTACAAGCATTTATGAATATCGAGATATGGGTTACATGCCTGACTCAATGTTTAATTTTCTTGCGTTGTTAGGCTGGTCGGCAGGCGATGACAAAGAAATTTTTGACCGTGAAGAAGCTGCGAATTTGTTTGAACTTTCAAGAGTTACGAAGAAGGCGGCCGTTTTTGATTTCGACAAATTGAATCACATTAATCAGGAACATTTGAAGAGATTAGATCCTTCTGTCAGACTTTCAATGATTAAACCGTTTTGGATTGAAGCAGGTTTGCCCGTTGATTCACACAGCGATAAATTTCTTGCCGATTCATTAACTTTAATGGCAGGACGAGGTCAGACAGCAAAGGAAATGGCGGAATTTTCGGATTACTTTGTTTCGTTTGAACCTGTTAAAAAACGCTGGAACTCTGACGATCTCGACAAAGAAAAGTTGAAGGAATTTTTCACGGCGATTTTTGGAAGTCCCGAATGGAAAGCCGAAAAACTCGAAGATATTGCAAGGGATTTTGTAGCTTCACACGAAGGAGCAAAAATGAAAGAATACGCAATGCCTTTGAGATTTGCATTAACGGGAATGAAAGTGAGCCCAGGAATTTTTGAAGTCGCAGAACTTTTAGGCAAAGAGGAATGCGAAAAGAGAGTTAAATATTTCGGTTTGATGTAAGAAATAATAACCTCTCTGTCAATAAATTGACATCTCCCCTTAAAAAGGGGAGACTTTTTGTTCCTTGCAAACACTGCCTCTCCGCTTGCGGGGAGGTGGCTCACAAAGTGAGACGGAGGGGGAACATTTTATTCGTCGTCGTCATCTTCATCGTCATATTCTTTTTTCTTTTTGCCTCTTGACATCTGTTTTTTGAAATTCGGCCAGCCTGCAAAGCATGTCGATAAAAATCCTCCAACGAATCCTCCGATTAATGTAATTCTTCCTCTGCTCGGAGAATCCCGGAAATCCGGCGGCATCGGCGGATCTATGATTGTGATTGTTGCAATGTCGTTAATCTCTCCAAGTCTTGCGGATTCATACTGACGGAACATTAATTCGTATTTAGCTCCGGCAATCTTTAACGCTCTCAAATTTCTTTCATATTCAATTCCAAGTTCCGGAATCTGTCCGACAGACAGCATTAAATCTCCTGAAATTCCGCCTCGTCTTACACGTCCGGTATCAGATTTTCGCTGTTCCTCTTCAAGTCTGCGCAATTCCCTTTCCATTCCTTCAAGTTCCGATTGAGCAAGTTTTAATGTCGGATTGTCTCTTCGTGCGTAACTCTTCAATGATGTTATTTCGATATTCTTTGCGGCAATCTGACTCCTTAAATTTGCTATTGCGTCGATTAATGCCTTTGCTTGAGTCTCCATTACGATAACTCCGCTGGATTTCTGATAGGCCATCATAGCTTCTTCAGCTTCGGTCAATTCCTGCTGGGCTTCCATTAATTGATTTTCGTAAAATTCCCTGCTCGATTTCGACTGCGAAATTGACATGTCCAAAAGTTTTTTCTGAGTCTCCTCAATAAATGCTTTCACTATGTCTGCGGCTTTTTGAGGGTCTTTATCAGTGTATGACACCGTGATAATCGCACTCGTTTTATCTTCTTCGATGTCGAGAATTTTTGTAACGGCTTTTCGGGCATTGAGTCTGATTTCCCATTCGTTTTCTTCCATCATGTTAAATCTGTCAATAACTGCGTCAACGACCGAATTACTTTTCATGACTTCCATTAAAGTTCCGCCGCTTGTTGCATTGCTGGGAATGTCGATACCCATCATGCTCGCAATTCCTCCGTATGATGCAGCAAGTGAAGACAATCCCCCGCCTTTTCCACCGCCTCCGGAAGGTACGATTTTGCTTTCGGCCTTATAGATAAACGGCAATGTGAAAGCGTATCCCATAGCAGCTAATCCGCAAAAGACGGAAAATATAAATATCCGCCATTTCTTTTTCCAAATTGACTTGAATAATTCGACTAAATCAATTTCGACTTCATCATCAGCTTCATTAAATCTTGGCTGTTGAACATAAATATATTGAGGCTGAACAGGAAGATTCTTATTTTCAATGTTTTCCATTGTGTGAAAAAATTAAATTCCTTTCGTTAAATTAAATTTCGTACAAAATTTTAATACATGCGTCGCTCAATGCTTTTAGACTTGAAACCTGCCGATCCATTGGAAGCCCTGAAGCCTCATATGCCAATGGGAGTTCCGTACAGCCCATTGTAACAGGGACATCACGTTCACGCCATAATTCTTTGACAACGTCATTCATGACTTCGCCCGCAGTTTTTAATTCTCCGGCTTTAACGTAACGAATGCAGGATTGAATTTTGTTTTGCTGTTCTTCCGAAGGTTTCAGGAAATGATAACGCATTTTTTCGGCACATAAAGGATAAATTAAACTTTTCTGCGTTCCGTCTGTCGCCAATAACCATGAGCAATTCCCCTTGCTTAATTCCTTTGCTGCTTCGACAGTAACTTCAACAATATGAACCAATGGAACAGGCAATTCATCTCGGAATCTGTCAATGAAATAATGCGCTGTGTTGCATGGAACGGCTAAAATATTTGCTCCCATTTCGCAAAGTTTCAACAAATTTTTTCGCAGTACAGGCAAAGGATCTTCGCCAATTCCCATTAAACCGTCGCTTCTGTCGGGGGTGTCAGGATCTGAAAGCATAATAATTTTCGGGTGTTCAGAATCATTTTTCGCAGGAGCATCACGTGCAAGCAATCTCAAAAATTCAGCACACGCAGCTGGCCCCATTCCGCCTAATACACCGAGAGTTTTTTCAGGTTTCGTCAACATTATAATTTCTCCTTTCGTTAATTAAACTGTTATATCAAGACCTCGACCGGCCAATAAAATATCCCTTTCATTTTCAACGGCACGTCTCGATATTCCTATAAATGTTACAGGAATTTCAAGTCCCTGCAACTCACGTCTTAAATCCCTTCGTCTGCGTTCAATTAATTTACAGGTTTCAACTTTTTCTGCGTTCAATGTCAGGTTACAGCTTTTTCCGTCGCTCTCAACAAGCCCTCCGACTTCTCCTAAAACTGAACCGGTGATCCCGAATCCCACCTGCCAATATTTTTGTCCGTCATCTTCAGCGGATTTTCCGACAAAAATTTTTGCGGTCATGTTCTGCGATGAGTCATTCAAAACCGGCCAGAAAGGTGCAGCAAGCAATAATGGATTTACTTCGTTTCTCGGACTCTTCATTAAGATTGATTGAGCCTGTAAAAATTTTGCGATGTCGTCAGAACCCTCTTTCATTTCTCTTAATGCTGCTACAGGGTCAGAACCTTTTGATGTTTTTGATTTTAATTCTTTGCGGATTTTCTCCCACATTTCAGTTGCTTCTGCTCCGTTCATTGCGGCATATTGTGATAATAGCATTGCATTTTCACTCGTCATCGGAACATCACGAGCCCAAAGTTCAATGAATGATGATAAATCGCCAGTCGAACCTGATTTTCTCCAAGCGTCTTTGATTGCGTTCAATACTTCATTTGAAAGAGGCAGACCACGAGCCAATAATGCCGTTGCAAGTTCACGATCACGTGAGGGAATTTGAGACAAAAACGACAGCTCACCCTGCGAAAGTCTTAGAACAGGTACACCGTCAGAGCCTGAAGCGTCCCAAACAGCTTTGAATCTTTCACCCGGAATTAATGAAATCGTAGCCCTTGCACGTAATTCCTGAGACATTCCGTTTACATCAACACGAACTAAATATGTTCCGTCGGAATTTTGAGATACTACACTCCCCTCAACTAACATTCCGGTGCGAATCCCTGCAAGTCTTGCGGCGATCTGCGAAGGCTGTTGAATTTGAGGCTGTGTCGATATCTGGCCTTGCCGTGCGTTAGTGCTGATGTTCTGCTGCATTTGATTATAATTTTGTTCTAAATTTACGTTAATCGGCGGCATATTGTTAAATTTTCATCTCCTTTCGCTATGTGAATTTTTTACAAAACGTTTTCCTGTGAATTTCAGAAATCCCGAATTTTTTTATCGCCTCGATATGAAATTCCGTAGGATAACCCTTATTCTTCGCAAAATCATAAACGGGATATCGCAGTGCATAATTTTTCATTAACCTGTCCCGCAGAACTTTTGCAACTATCGACGCAGCCGAAACTACGGGAATTAATTTATCGGCCTGAATCAAAATCCATTGAGGATAATTTATATTATTTATTCTTGAATTTCCATCGACAATTACACAGAACGGTTTATCGTCAAGATTTTTTGAAAGACGTTTAACGCTCTCTCCCATTGAATTTAACGAAGAACGCAAAATATTTTCCTTGTCAATTATTTTCGGCCATGTCATGAAAGCACGCCATAAAACTTTTAATTCGTTCATGGCAGTAAATAATTTCTCACGCTTGGATTCAGACATTAATTTTGAGTCTCGTAAATTCATCGACAATAATTTTTCTTCCTGTTCTTCAGTCAAATACACCGCAGCAGCCACAACAGCCCCTGCAAGAGCTCCCCTGCCGGCTTCGTCAGTACCGATTACAATTCCCCTTTGTTTTAATTCGTGTAAAGTTTTTTTTGCTTCTTCAGGTGTCGAACGAAGGGAAAAAATAATTTTCTCGTCAATCAATTTCAACTGCTCCGACATTTTTTACGCTGAAATCAATAACTCTTTCACCGTGAGGAACTTCAAGACAAATTTTTCCAAGCCTGCCCGTTGAGAATGCCTCGATAAATTTTCGTCCTGCCAGCTCAAAATCAACACGTCCGCCCGAAATTAAACAACCGTATTTTTTGCCGATTAATTCAAGAATCGATTCCGGTAATAAATTCTCCGTTACTTCAACCGGTATAAATTCCTGAAAACCCTTAGAACATAAAAATTTTATTAATTCTATTGCGGATTTCTCAAAACCTCCGACAACTTCAGCTTTTGCACAGCCGAGCCATGACAAAATTAAATGTACGCCTTCCTCTGAATGAGAATCTAAAATTCCCGGCGAGTCAACGATTAACATTCCTTCATTTCTGTACCAGCTCACGGATTTTGTAATTCCAGGAATATTTCCGACGGAAGCATTTGATTTTCCGATTAACGAATTTAATAACAAAGATTTTCCGACGTTAGGAATGCCGACAACTGCTAATCTGACCTCGCGATGTTCAGGCTTGAATTTCAAAATTGCTTTTTTGATTGCGTTAATGCCTTCACGTTTTCTCAAGTCAGCGGCAAAAGTGTGTTTTAATTCCTTAAGCCATAAATTTAATTTATCGGGATCGGCTAAATCTTTTCGTGATAAGACATGAATTACGGGTTTAATTTTCGATAAAGATTTTATTAACGGTGAAGATGTTGAAGCAGGGGAGCGGGAGTCCCTTACTTCAAGAATAATATCGAGTTTTGATACTAATTCATTTAATTTTCTCGTTCCCTTAGCCATGTGGCCGGGATACCAAACTGTTCTCGGCAATTTTTTATTTTTATTTCGGAATCCCGATTCGATTCAACGGCCAATATCTGAAAAATACAGGCCCTCTCATGTCGTCAATAGTCGCAAATCCCCAAAATCTGCTGTCTTGAGAATTTGAACGGTTATCGCCTAACATGAAATAACTTTTTTCGGGAACTTTGAAGGGAACTTCGGGAAATATATTATTAGGTCTCATGGTATAACGATCATGATTTTTAACATACGGCTCATCGGTCGATTTGCCATTTACATAAACAATTCCGTTTTTAATGTCGACAACATCGCCGGGAATCGCTATGACTCTTTTAACAAAATCCCTGTCTTTGTCTACAGGATACCTGAAAACATAAAGCGAACCCCTCGAAGGCTCGAAAAACCAATTCCAAAATTTTGCAACGAGTACCCTGTCATTTACTTCTAACGTTGGAATCATTGAACCGCTGGGAATCCAAAATGCCTGAAAGATAAAAGTTCTGATTATCATTGCAAGCACAAAAGCCCAAACGATTGTTTCGATTGTTTCACGCCACCAGGGTTTTACAGCTTCAGCCATTTTTAACTATTCTCCTCCTTTGAGGAATCATCAAAAAATTTCTCGATTTTACATAAAACGCCATTAACAAATCTTGCAGAGTCCTTTGTCCCAAAAGAATTTGCAAGTTTTATGGCTTCAGATATTGCGGACTTTACAGGCAGTGTCTTATTCAAAAATCCTTCCAGAACCATGAGCCTTAAAATCGTTCTGTCAACACTCACCATTCTTTCCGGTCTCCAGCCTGTTACAACTCGCAATAACAATGAATCAATTTCATTTTTACGTTTTTTCACCTGAGATGCCAAATCTTTACAGCGTTCTTTGACTTCGGGTTTATCATTCTTTGAAATATCATCGAGATTCAAAAATACTTCAAGAGCTTCGTTAAAATTTTCTTCGTGTTCGGGGTAAATGTCAACTGAATACAAAAACTGCACTGCAAGTTCTCTCGACCTGTGTATTGACTCAAACTTTTTCCCGATAAAATTTCGTTTTACTATTTTTTTTTCTTTAGGCATTATATGATTTCATTTTACTTTCTTAATTTTTTTTACAAGCACTGAAAATCCCTTCATCAAAAACCACGCCGATGCACCCCAAAATGCTGTCCAGAAAAATCCGTCAAAACCTGCCGTAATTATCACCGCCGCACACGAAGCT
>JAFSKE010000086.1 GCA_017449135.1 Synergistaceae bacterium | reverse complement strand
TTAGATTCTGCGGGATATTTCCATTCGCCGTGATGAGTCCATTCGACTTTACGTACATTTTTATAATCATCACGGGAATCGTCAAATTCATAATCTGAAACTACCTCACCACGCCCGATAATGATGCTCATACCTTTTTTGGCAAAAACAACATCGCCGGGTTTTAAGTCATGAACGAATTGCCATGTTGCGTAAGATGTTACCGTAAATGTTTTGTCAGGGTCTATTTCTTCCTGTAAAGCATTTTGCATTCCCGTTTTGCTCTGATATTGTCTCAGATCTCCAATTTCGTCCCAGCCGATAGACATAATTCCCTTTTCGAGACATTCATTCCAGTTTTTTGCGTTTTCTCCGGGAGAATAAATCCAATAGTGTGTGATTTCAATATCTTTATCTGCCATAGGGTCATTTTGAGGCGTTTTGTTATCCTTCTTTTCTCTGTTTACCTGTTCTGAATAAATCCATGATGCAAAACTTAATTCCATAAAATTTTTCAGTTCGCTGTCATCACTTTGAAGGTAATTTCGTATTTTTTCAATGATGTCAAAATATTTTGAGGCGGAAATCTTTTTTTCGATTAATGGCAGAGTTTCAACAAATGATTTTTCCAGCTTTCCTGTTTCGTAAATATACCAAGTGTTTCTTTGATCCAGACTCATAAATACATCGGGTGCTATCCAGTAAAGCCCCATTGTAAGTTTACTGTTGCCGATTCCTTTTTTGTTTTTGACAATATCAAAATTTTTTGAAAATGTATCACGTTTATCAGGAGTTTGAGACGATGAATAATTCAAGGCACTTTCAAACAAATTCCAAATATCGTCAATATCATTGTCTTCACGATCTCCGATAAAAGAATAAAACGTAGCATTTGTATTATTCAAAACAGGGATTCCTTCAAACGATTCCGGAACAGGTGCTTTAATCTCAAAAACTTTTGCAACAGACTGAATGATTTTTTTTCGATTTTCATCTTTCATTGAACTTTTGTTAAACAGTCCAATAACCGTAAAGGGATCAATATCAACGATATTATTATCTTTTTCAAGAGTCGGCAGATTAATATCAATTTCCGAGAAAATCCGTTTAACATTTTCAATTAATTCCTGTCGATTGTTCTTAAATGTAAGAAGTTTGTTTGACAGCTCTTTGTAAAATTCTACCCAACTAAATTTAGCGTTTGTTTCCATTTTTTATAATATTCCTTTCGTCGAAGGTATTTCGTTTTTGAAATCAACGTCAATTTTTACGGCCTGTCTTATGCTTCGTGCTATGGACTTAAATGCACCTTCGAGAATATGATGTGAATTTGCTCCAGCTAATTGTTTGAAATGAATCGTGCTTTGTGAATTTCTCGAAAATCCAAGCCAAAATTCCTGTGCAAGTTCGACATCGAAATCTCCGACCTTTTGAGAATTTATATTCATGTCCCAATTAAGATACGAACGTCCCGAAAAATCTATCGCCGTCAAAATTAATGCCTCGTCCATCGGTAAAATAAAATTTCCGTAACGATTAATTCCTTTTTTATCGCCGAGTGCTTTCAAAAACGCCTGCCCTAAACATATTCCGACATCTTCAACTGTGTGATGATAATCAACGTAAGTATCGCCTTCACAAAAAATATTTAAGTTAAATTTTCCGTGAGAGGCAAAAAGTGTCAGCATGTGATCCAAAAATCCGCAGCCCGTTTTAATTTCGCTTATTCCTGTTCCGTCAAGTTCCAAAGATAATTTTATGTCAGTCTCTTTCGTAGTTCTTGAAATTTTACATTCTCTCATGTGTTACTGCCTCACTATCCTTTTCAAAACTTCTAACATTATCTGCATTTGCTCGGCTGAACCTATCGTAATTCGGTTATATTCTGAAATTTCGGGATTGCTAAAATGTCGCACCATAATTTTACATCTCTTTAACGTCTCAAAAATCTTCTCTCCGCTTATTGTTTTGTGTTTTGCAAATAGGAAATTTGTTGACGAATCTAAAACTTCGAATCCCATTTCAACAAGTCTGTTTTTAACGCTTTCACGGACATGCTTTATCATGCTTACATTTTTTTTCGTTGTCTCTTCGTCCTCAAGTACTGCAAGCCCCGCCGCCTGAGTCATTGAATTTATGTTGTAAGGAGTGATTGTGTTTTTTATTGTGCGAATGTCGTTCGAAATTTCTTCGCACGAAATCGAAAATCCTAATCTTGCACCAGCCATTGAACGTGATTTTGAAAATGTCCGAGTGATTATTACATTGTCATATTCATGAATAAAATTTTTAGCCGAATCTCCGCCAAAATCAACATATGCTTCATCAATAATTACTAAACTTTCGGGATTTGACTTTATTATCTCTTCAATTTCAGGAAGTTTTAATGCAATTCCGGTCGGGGCGTTAGGGTTTGCGATAAAAATCGTTCTGCCGTTCAAATTTTTATAATCTTCGGGAATAATTCTAAAATCTCTCAAAGGTATTTCGACATAATCAACACCGTGAAAATCAGCTAATATTTTATAAAACGAATATGTTATGTTTGGAAATGCTGCACCGTTTTCACAGAAGGCCATGAAAATAAAATTCAAAATTTCATCGGAACCGTTGCCAAAAACTATTTCGGATTTTTTGACGTTTAAGAGTTCGGCAAGTTTTTCGGCTAATAAACTGCATTCAGGATCGCAATAATAATTTAATCCTCTCGCTGATTCTCTGACTGCTTTAATGACTTTCACTGAAGGTTCAAAAGGAGATTCGTTTGTGTTAAGTCTGACGTAACCGTTCATGCTTTCAATTTCTTCTGAAGTGTCGTAGGGAGTTAATGAATTAAATTTTGAGCTCAAAAATTTTCCCATTGTTATAAATAAAATTCCTTTCGTAAAAAAAAATCCCTCAACGAGGGACGTGAAAACCCTTCCACCGTAAATCCACTTGTGGGGAAGTATCTCGCAGAGACGGAGGGGCTAAAATTTCTTCTGGATCGTAAGTTCAACGTTATTTTTGCGGACACCCACTTGAACTTCATCAGCAATATTTGCGATAATTGACTTTTCGAGTTCGTCCCAGTCCTCAGAATCTTCACCTTTTTTAATTGAATCTTTGTACTGCTGCATTGACCACAAATACATTGCGTCCATTCCGAGCGTTCCGTAGGTCATCATAGCACCGCCGTATTCGTTTTGAGCCTCTAAGCCTTCTGCGAGACCGTAAACTCCGGCTTCGACGATTTCCCTGATTTTTTCCATTATTCCAAGTCTTGCGGAATTTTTGTTTTTCGTTGAGACCGAAATAAATTCTTTGCGTTTCTCATAATCAAGCTCTGAATTTGCTAAAAGGTGATAAGTGCAGTTATTTCCTTCGATTTCAAGCCAGAAATCAGCGTTGAAATTTTCTGCGATTGCCCTAACCATGCTGAACATTTCTTCGGCCAAGAGTCTCGCATAAAATCTTTCTTTTTTCTTCAGACTCATCATTTCAGCAATTCTTTCCGTAAGATTCAAAGCGTCATTCATTCCATCGCCATTGTTGGAAATTTTAATTTTCTCGCTGATTATTTTTTCCTTCATAATTAATTAAATTCCTTTCCTTATTGTTTTTCAATTTCCATTATTATTTCCTTTTGCCATGAATAATAAGGTGCTGAAAGTATTACACCGTCGGGGGCATCATCGAAAAGTTCATCGAGAGGGTCTTGACCTTCAAATGTACATTGAACGTTTCTATACCAGAACACAACATCTGCCCTACCTGATAAAAGAGCTGCCGAACGTCCGCCGGATTCAGTGTTTATGAGTTGAATATTTTTCCCGAGTCTTTTTCCTACTTCAGAAAGAATTTCCGTGCTGAATCCCGTAGGTTTTCCGTCTCCTGCGAACATGTCAATCGGCGGCATATCTCCCGTAACAGCAACTTTTATTGTTGGAGCGTTTTCAAAAACTGTAGGAGTTATTGACTGTCGTGAAAAAACGTTTGTCTGGCCGATATATTTTTCTTTCAATTTTTCAAGTGTTCCGTCTTTTTCCATTTCGGTTATGATTTTGTTAAAATTATCTCGAAGGTCAGTGTCATTTTTTCTGAAACCGAATGAAATTCCCGATGACAAAAGCCCCGTTGTAAATTTAACTCCGAATGAGCTTCCAAGAGATAACACGTATTTTCCAACAATCTCAGGCAAAATTATTTCGTCAATCTTTCCAGCTCTGAAATCCATTAACATTCCCATTATCGAATCATAAAATTTAATTACTCTCGGACGTTTCATAATCGAAAGCAGAAATTTATCGTTTGTTTCGACATGATTTTTTTCAGACAGGAAAACACGAAATTTATCAAATCCGTTTTGAATTTCATCTTCAGTTGAGCCGAGATAAGATAAAAAACCGATTCTTACACTATTATCATTATGATGATTATTATCGCCTTTCTGAGAAAACGTAAAAAATCCAGCCGATACTAAAACGATTAAAACACAAATCAGTAATTGCTTTTTTATTTTGTACACCTCCCTAAAAACTCAATTTATTATAGCAAAGTCAAAATTCATAAATTTTCCATGTTGCTATGATATTTATTTACTGTGTTATAATGCGACTTCGTTTATAAGATTTATAAATTATTTTATTATTGAGGTGATTTGATTTTATGCTGAAATTTTTTACTAAAATCAGGATTCTTTTATGGATATTAATATTAGTCGGAGTTGGTTTTTTGGTTAGTACTCAAGTCAAAATGAAACTTTCTCAGGCTGAAGCAAATTTGAAATCTTTGGAAACTACGGAAATTGAGACATACCCTGTTGAAACTGAAATTTTGAAAACGTCAGATTGGGAAACATGGAGAAGTTATTACGGACAGGCAAAGAGTGCTCACACACAGAATATTACGACTTTTGAAAGAGAAATTGTTAAAAGCGTTAACGTTAATGTCGGAAGTTATGTTAAAGCGGGTCAAACACTTGTAACTTTACAGGTTGCCGCAAGAGGTGCACAGCTTCAATCAGGAAAGACAGCTTATGACGAAGCCAAATTAAATTACAACAGATTAAAGCAGTTAAACGCAAAGGGCGGAATTTCTCAAAGCGAAGTCGATTCTGCCTACGCAAGAATGAAAACAGCCGAAGCGAATTTGAGATCTTCACAGTCAACTTTGCAGAGAACGTCATTAAAAGCAAGCATTGACGGCATAGTCTCCGCAAGAAATGTTGAACCTGGTGAAATCGCAGAGGCCGGAGCAGTTTTGATTTCAATCGTTGACCCTAAGGAAATGGAAGCCGAATTAATGGTCTCGAAAAAAGACATCATGAAAATTAATAAATCGACTCCCGTTGAAATTTACGTTGACGGTCAAAAACATATCGGCTGGGTAAAACGTTTAAGCCCCGAAGCTCAATCAGGTTCAGGATTATATCCCGTTGTCGTGGGACTTCCCGAAAATTCAGGGATTTTGCCGGGTACTTACGTTGAAGGCCGTTTCATGGTTAATCGACAGCAGAATGTTGTTGTAATTCCTTCAAACGTTGTCGTATATCGCGGTAATACACAATCGGTTTATGTCGCAAAAGATAACACAGCAAAACTCACAGCGATTACTACAGGCGAAGGACGAGAGGGAAAAGTAATCGCTACATCAGGATTAAAACCCGGAGATTATTTAATTACCAGCGGAAACAGAGTGCTTTATGACGGTGCACAGATCATTCGCAATTTAGCCAATCATCAAGATAATAACGAAAACGAAGGATAAAAATATATGAGAGGATTTGTAAAATTTTGTATTACTCACCCGGTTTTTACTGGGTGTTCTGTTGTTATATGGATTTTGTTAGGAATTTCAAGTTATTTCACGCTCGGCGTAACTTTATATCCTGATGTCGAATTGCCTTTCGTTTTAGTCAGAACTGTTTACACCGGTGCAGGCCCTAACGAAATCGAACAGTTAATCAGCAAACCCCTTGAAGATGCTCTGGCAGACCTTGAAAACCTGAAATCAATTACTACATATTCAATCGAAGGTGTTTCAATGGTCGCTGTAGAAATGGTAGCAGGAACTAATCCCGACTTGGCACTTGTAGACGTTAATAACAAAGTCAAAGCTAAAGTTCCTGATTTGCCCGATGATGCCGATGACCCTGTCGCAAGTAAATTTGATATTAGTGCACAGCCGTTTTTAATCATTTCGTTCAGTTCATCAATGCCTGAGAAAACCGCTAAAAAAATGATTGAAGATAAAATTCAGCCTGTTGTTGCACGTGTTAAAGGTGTCGGACGTGTTGACGTAACAGGAGGAAGAGACAGGGAAATTTATGTCAACTTAGACCCTTCGGCACTGAGCGATTACGGGATAAATTATATGCAGGTGTGTAATGTCGTCGCCGCAAACAATCAGACTACCCCTTCAGGATATATTACCCAGAGAAAAGATGAAGTTTCATTGCGTTTAATGGGAGAATTTAACGAAGTCGAACAGCTCGAAAATATTTTAGTTCCGACTCCTACAGGACAGCCCGTAAGACTTTCAATGCTTGGTGAAGTTATTGACGGCGAAAAAGATCAACGAAGCATGGCACGAGCAGACGGAAAACCTGTTGTTCAGTTGAGAATAAGCCCCCGTTCAAATGCAGACGTTGTCGAAGCAGGCCGACAGATTAAACGTTTAATGACTCGAACTATGAAAGATTATCCCGATTTAACATATGAATATACATATGATGATACGGGATTCGTTGAAAGTTCAGTTAAAAATATTATTCGTGATACTGCAATAGGAATTGTCTTAACGGCTCTCGTCATTTATTTATTCTTGGGGAGATTTTCGGCGACTTTCATAGTTGCGTTCTCAATGCCTGTTGCATTTGCGGCTACGTTTGTCCCGTTACAGATTCACGGTTACACGTTAAATTTGATGAGTACTCTGGGATTAGCTCTTTCAATGGGTACTCTTGTCATGAACGCAATCTTAATCATTCAAAACATTTACAGATTCCGTGATATGGGCTATGAACCTTTTGAAGCAGCCGAAGAAGGAACAGTCGAAATTTCGATGTCAGTTCTTGCGGGAGTTTTAACGAACTTGGGAGTGTTTATGCCTGTTGCGTTGATGTCAACGATTGCGGGACAATTCCTAAAGCCTTACGCCGTAACAATCGTATATGCTACAGCTTTTTCACTTTGGGTTACAATGGCAGTTACTCCGTGTCTTGCAGCAAGAATCAAAAAACAAAAATCAAACGAACTTCCTTTAATCGGAAAAATTCTGACAGGCTGGTGGAATTGGTTTTTTGACGGATTCAGAGATTTATTTTTCATAATTTTGCATGTTGCTATGAAATTCCCGTTTTTGACGGTGTTATTCACAATTCTTGCGACATACGGATCATTAAAACTCGGAGGATTCATCGGGACTCAATTTACGCCTACAATGGACGACGGAACTGTCAGAATAACTTTGACACTTGATAATAACTCATCGATTCACAAAACTTCGGATTTGGTCTATCAGGTTGAAGATTATATTAATTCACTTCCGGAACGAAAATATATTAAAAATGTCGTCTCAACCGTCGCAAGTTCAATGAGAAGTCAATCAATCAGCGAGGCTCAGGTAGCTTTGTATATGACAAATGACCCAGATAGACCTTCGACACAGGATTTAGCCGACAAAATCAGACCATATTTAAGCAACCTGCCCGGTGTTCAAATTGCAATCGCCGCTACACGTTCAGGATTCGGAAATCCGATTGAAATTCAGGTTAAGGGCGAGGATTTGAACGTTTTATATAACTTTGCCGAAGAGATTCGAGCAAGGGGCAGAAATGTTCCAGGCGTTAGAGACTTGAAAACCGGAATGGAAATGGGAAAACCTGAATTGCAGGTTAAGCCGATACGTTGGAGATTAGCACCTTTGGGATTAAATATTTCGGACTTGGCAGGAATCGTAAGAGGATATTTAATCGGAAGGGACTCGGGAAAATTCCGTCAGGGCGGTTACGAATATGACATCAAAGCAAGAATCAGCCGTGAGAAAGCCAGCGATATTTTTAATGCTCACGAACTCCCGATTATGACAGGCTACGGGCTTGTACCTCTTGACGAAATGGCCGACATTGCATGGAGCGACTCACCTACAGAAATTCAAAGAGTCGAACGTCAAAGAGCTGTAGTTGTTACAGGCGATGTCAGATATATAACGTCAGGCGAAGGAAATGCTAAAATGCGTGATTTGATTAACTCAATGGAAATTCCCGAAGGAGTTACTATTAATTTCGGCGGTGAACAGGAAGACATGGCCGAAAACTTTATCGAGTTAATACGAACTTTAATAATCGCTATCGTTGTTACATATTTGGTAGTTGCTGCAATTCTTGAAAGCTGGATTTACAGTGCCGTAATCCTTGCTACGATTCCAATGGCTGCAATCGGAGTCGTTCCTGCGATGTTGATTTCGGAAGTCAATATTTCGATTTTTGCTTTAATCGGAATGATTATGTTAGTCGGAATGGTCGTTAATAATGCTATCGTTGTTGTCGATTATGCTGAAGTTCTGAGATTACAGGGAACTCACCCTTATCAAGCCGTTGAAGAAGCCTGCCACGTAAGATTCAAATCACTTTTAATGGCTGTCGTAACTTCTGTTGTTTCGTTGGTTCCGCTGCTTTCAACAGGTCGAGGCTCGGAAATGAAACGTCCAATCGCAGTTGTCGCTATCGGAGGATTAATCGCGGGCGGAATGTTAGCGATGATTTCAATTCCGGCAGGTTATAAACTTGTCTGGAGAGTCAGGTTATTCTGGGCAAAACTTCGAGGCCGTGAATACGATTTCGAGAAAGACGATGACGATGACGAAGAATATGAAGATGATGACGAGTAGAAATTAACAAAACTTTGGTGCGGGGGAGGGGACTCGAACCCCTACGTCGTTGACATCAGATCCTAAGTCTGACGCGTCTACCAGTTCCGCCACCTCCGCATTAATTTATAATTTAATAATTTTATCACAACAAATTTCCTGATTTATGTTATCATTTCAAATTAGTGTCAAAAAATAATTTTTGAAAGGTGAAAGAAATTTTTTTAACATGAATCAAAATATAAAATCCGAAACGGAAGAACTGCACGATCTTATTCTGACCATGCAGGACAGCCTTTGACATATCTTCTCTCAATGAACGCTCAAAAAATCTCACGGCCATAACTTCAAATCCCGATTTCTGGAACTCCGAAGGCCATGAAAAAATCCTGCGTGAACTCTCGGAAATTAATTCAAGACTTGATAACTTTAATCACATTAAATCCGAATATGACGATTTAATCACGATTGAAGAAATTTTGAGGGAAAATGAAGATTCTGAATTAGAAGCCGAGTTCGAGAACAGAGCAAAAAATCTAAAATCTGAACTTGAACGCTACGGGCTTTTGTTGCTGCTCAATGATGAATATGATTCGTCTAATGCAATTTTAACAATTCATGCCGGTTCAGGAGGTTTAGACTCTCAGGATTGGGCGGGAATGTTGTTGAGAATGTATCTGCGTTATTGTGAGCGTGAAGGCTTTAAGGCTGACGTAATCGAAGCTATGAACGATGAAGGCGAAGGAATTAAAAATGCTACTGTCATGATTAAAGGAAATTACGCTTACGGATTTTTTAAGGCTGAAAAGGGAGTGCATAGGCTTGTCAGAATTTCCCCGTTCGATTCTGCTCACAGGAGACACACGAGTTTTGCATCGGTTTTAGTTTCTCCGGAATTTTCGGACGACGTAGACATTGAAATTAAACCCGAAGATTTGAAAATCGATACATTCAGGGCAAGCGGTGCAGGGGGGCAATATGTCAACAGAACCGACAGTGCGGTGAGAATTACGCATATTCCTTCGGGGATTGTCGTTTCGTGTCAGAACGAACGCTCTCAATTAATGAATCGTCAAACTGCAATGCATGTTCTTAAAAGCAAATTATACGAACAGGCTTTGCAGGAACGTCAAGAGGAATTAAATTCAATCGTAGGCGACAAAAAAGAAGCTGCATGGGGAAGTCAGATAAGAAGTTATGTTTTGCACCCTTACACAATGGTAAAAGATCACAGGACAAATTTTGAAAAGGGAAATATTCAGGCAGTCCTTGACGGAGACATAAACGATTTTATTATGGAATTTCTTAAACAGAAGGCTAAAAATAAATGAAGAGATATATTAAATTTTTTGCGGTTTTAATTTTTATGGTGATTTGCAAAAGTTCGGGAGCTGAAAATTTTATTCCCGATCAGCCTGTAATTCATATCAGCGAAATTAAACAGGGAATGCAGGGGTATATTCTTACGGTCTTAAAAGGCACTGAACCCGTCAGACTTCCGGTTAAAGTAATCAGCATTTTATCCCAGAAACCGGGAACTAATATGCGACATGCAATATTAATAAAATTCTTAGGGAAAAATAAACTTGCTCAAGGCATGAGCGGTTCGCCTTTATACATTCGCAACAAACTTGCAGGAGCTGTCAGGAGCGGCTGGGAAAATTCGGATCAGTCATTAGCTCTTGTAACTCCGATTGATTCAATGAGTGCCGTATTCATGAATGAGGGGATAAAAGTATCAACTTTAACTTTATCGGGAATGAATCAATTTTCAAAATTAAGTGATGCTCTTGGAGTTGATATTTCGCAGGGAATCTCAATGAACATGAATCCCCAGAACATACAAAATTATTATTTCAAGCCCGGCGATGCAATTTCTGCTTTGTTAGTTTGGGGAGATGTCGAACTTTCAGCAGCGGGAACTGTAACAGCAACTTCAAAGGACGGAAAATTTTTAGCGTTCGGCCATGAATTTTTGAATCGCGGAAATTCTTTATATCCAAGTGCAAGAACTTATGTTCATGAAACTGTTTTCAGCAATGTTTTTCCGTTTAAGTTAGCAAGTCCGATTTTTATCAACGGCACCGTAACTCAAGACAGAGAGACAGCAATCGCAGGAAAAGCAGGATATTTTCCTCCGTCGTTTTCGGCTGAATTAATCTTCAAAAATCTTGATACTAACAAGGAAAATAAATATAAATTCCGTGTAGTTTCAGATGAATTTTTAACGGCGAAACTGCTCGAAGGAGTTTTCACGGGGCTTTCGGCAGAGGCTTGGGGGCGTAAAGGTCAGGGAACTATGAGCGTAAATCTCAAAATCGAAGGTAAAAACGTCGCTAATGGCTGGACAAGGAAAGATATTTTTTATTCTGATAATAATATTCTCGAAGAGGCTTTCAAAGATACTATCGAAATCATTAACTCTTATCTGACACAGCCGTTTGCTGAAACAATGCCGACAGGATTTACACTGACTGTTGAGGCTTCACAGAAACCAAGAATTTTGAAAATCGAAGAAATTAACACTGTTGAAAGTGCTAAACCCGGCGAGGAAATCGAAGTCAGAGTTAAATTGCGCGGCTGGAGAACTAAACCGACTGAAAAGAAATTCATGCTGAAAATTCCCGAAAACGCTTCAGGAATCGCAGAGATCGTTGTGCGTGGGGGAATCTCTGAACCTTTACAGCAGATAGCTTTGAATGAAGGTTTGAAATCGATT
>JAFSKE010000085.1 GCA_017449135.1 Synergistaceae bacterium | reverse complement strand
TTTTTAGAACTCCCAACATAGCAGATATTAGATAGCTTTTACGTGTCAACTTAATAGCTACAATATCTCCTCTGCCGATATTTTTAGCAATTAGCTTGTGAGCAATGCGATTAGCCTGTTTATTCAGTTCGTCATAAGTCAACGTTCTATCACAGGCAATAACTGCTGTTTTGTCCGGCGTTTTCATTACTTGTTCCTCGAAAAGGGTATGAACACACTTATCCTTCGGGTAATCTACAACTGTATCATTAAAGTCAATCAGTAATTTTTGACGCTCGTCCGATGATAATAACTCTAATTCATAGAGTTTTCTGCTGTCGTTAGCTATTGCATCAAATAATAAGTTACAAATATTTTGATGTAATCTTTCAATATCTTGTTCGGTAAATTTTTCAATTTGATAATCATATTGAAACTTAAAGAACTCATCGCTGTCTCGATCGTCAATGTGAATTTGCAGGCTTTCTACCTGAACTCCATTGTGATACCACGTACTTTCAGCATTGCCAGTGATTTTTGCGTTCTGATAGCTAATGATTACATCGTATAAACGCCTATTGAAATTATACTTTTTTCTAATATCTTCCAAAACGTCGCCGTAGTTATATTTTTGATGACGTAGAGCCAAAAACGCTGAAGTCTCAACAGATGTCAAATTTTGTAAGAAAGTCTGTTCGTTATTGAGTTCTATTAACATTGGGACAGTATTGATGAACATTCCCATTGTGTTCTTTTCTCGAACACCTGAACGGTTCAAAATAGCAGTTCCTATATAAAATTTTTCAGCATTCATTTTTACTCTATTTATATAAACTGATAAAGCTGTAGCAAAGAGCGTGAATGGAGATGTATGATGTTCTTGGGCGTAATTATAAATATATCGAGATTTCTCACGATTAATTTCAAAAGTCTTACGTACTGATATGAGGGAATTTGTCTGTTTATCAGAGAGATATGTTATTTCATCGCATTTCTTAAACTGCTCCAAGAAAAACGCAGAATCTTTTTCATATCGTTTGCTTTGAAGATAAGCAACTTCTGAATCCGCATATTCCTTATAGGGATAAGCTACTGGCGTTTCTCCGTCTAAAATCGCATAGAACTGAGAGGCAAACAATGATAACGTCCAAGCATCGCCAATGATATGGTGTACTTTTATTATAAATCCGTACTGCTCAGGTAATTGTACGACCTTGACTTCACAAAGATTGCCGCTGATATTTATCGGCTGTTTTGTATAATTCTCTGCATATTTGTCTAACTCGGCCTTATTTGCAAAATAAAGTTCCTCAATATCTTGCTCTGTAAAATCTACAATCGTCTGTTTTATCTCACCATTCTGCTCAACTATACGGGTACGCAATGCGTCATTTAGGCGATAAAGAGCATTGACAGTTGCTTTTAATTTAGCAATATCTTGATAACCATCACGAATAGCAGATCCGCAAACAACAGCGACAGCATCGCCTACGAACCTTTCCATATCGTAAATTAATTTTTGCGGCTTGGTAAGTTTGTACATTGTCGCGTTTTCCTATAACTTATAAGTTTCTTGAGCAAGTAAAGATATTATATTCTCATTTGGGGTCTTCTCATCAATTACTTTCATATCTTTAGCTTGTTTTATAAAATCCGGTAAGAGTTTTCCCTCCATATCTATCATATTATTCTTGACACAAGACATATTAAAGATACTTTTTGTAATATAAAAAAGTAGTATAGTAATAGCTATGATAGCAATACAAATTATTAATGATTTTTCAGTTATTTTATCGTCCCATAATAATTGCATGTTATCTGAAACAGATTCAATAGTTATAAGGCGTATAAAGAGCATTATGGTAGATATCGCCGATAAAAATGTGTACTCCATGTTAGCAAAAATTAGAAAGTTATTTTGTTTATAGGAAACAAAATAACTTTTCCCTAATATTGTTTCCCAGAGAAAAGGGTGTTTATAATCGCCATTTAAGGAAGGATATTCATAAAAAACCTTAATGTAAGCCGATATAGTAGCAATTTGACGTAGATTTTCCCCACTTTTTGATGCTATTGGTATTAATACAACTATTAAAAAAAATAACAATAAGGCTTGTATATAGCCTATTACAGAAATAATCTGAACAGAATCTTTCTGTAACGCGATAACAGCAGCACCAAAGCTAATAGCTGTTAGAAGTGCCGTATTTTCTTGTGAATTAATAAGCTGAATACGCATAACAAGTTCATCACGTAGACTGAGATATTCACTTTTTTGTAATTTTTTCATAATAAATCCTCTCTTGAAATTTTTTAACCTTTTGAAAATCGTTTTTTCAAAATTCTAACGACTTAAACCTAAATTTTCTCTTTTGAATCCATTGTAAGGTTTTTGTTTGAATTTTTTATTATAATATCGTTCAATATTTTTATTACTCCCTTTTTATTAAAATTTATTTTTCGCAGAATATGCAAATCACAGAAAAATATTTTTATTCTTTTCGCACAGACTTATTCTGCAGTCTTAAAGCAAGAATTTTGACTGCAAATAAAGCTGTTGAACTTATTCATGTTTGCGTGTTTTAATTTCATGCTGGGATGGACATAGCGATTAAGAGTGATATTGACATTGGTATGTCCTAAAATTTCACTCAAGGATTTAATGTCAAACCCCAATTCTACGCACCTCGTAGCGAACGTATGACGAAGTGCGTGAAAATTAATTTTTTCTATTCCGCATTTTTTTAGGACGCTATTAAAACGATTTTCCATTGTTCGAGGTTCAATAAATTTATTTCTTGAGCCGCTTAGGACATATGCTCCTTCAACGTAAGACATTTTCAGATAACTCATGAGTTCTTCTGGAATTGGAATTTTACGGATTGAGCTAAGGCTTTTTGGTTCATCGATTTCGATTACGGTTTTTCTTGTTGTGCATTTGTCTAAATTACGGAGGCGTTGCATTGTTCTTTGCACATGAATTTCTTTATCGACGAAAGAAAAATCACTCCATTTCAAAGCACAGAGTTCTCCTATTCTAAGCCCCGTAAATAAAGATAAAAGAATTCCCAGTGCGGTGCTGTCAAAATAATTTTTCAAATAACAAAGAAGTTTATTTTCTTCTCCAATAGTTAAAATTTTAATTTGTTTTTGTTTTAACGGAATTTTTACGACATTAGGGACATAGTTGACTTCATAACCATGAAGCAATGCAAAACGATGAATACTTTTCATTCTTGAGAGAATATCTGAAACGGTCTTAGGTGCAAGTTTCCGACCTTTATGTTCTTTGGATAAGAGTCTTTTGCTGAATGAAATAATATTTTCGTTGTTGATTTCATTCAATTTGGAATTTCCGAATGCTGGTATTATGTAATTTTTAAGTTGTCCCATGTATTTAACGATGGTTGATTTTTTTCGAATCGGTATTAATTCTTCAAGCCATTGCTTGCTAACATCTTCAAAAATCGGACTTTTTACCTGTGTTGACTTTTTTACTTGAGTTTTATCGTAGTCAATACGACTAACTGCTTCAGATTTTTTCTTTTTAACTTCTAAATAAGATTTTCCAAAAACGTAACCGTAGACGGCTTTTTTACCATCACGAGCTTTGATATAACGTCCTTCCCAACGTCCATCTTTCCTTTTGAAAATATTTTCGCCTTTTCGTGCCATGATTAAAACCTCCTGACTATAATTTTTGACTATAAATTAGCGAAATTTATTGAAAAATCGCGATTAATTCTCTAAAAAATCACTAAATTTTTTCGTGAAATCTTGAAAAATTCAGTGTTATCGCTTAAAATTGTACGCACAATATTATTTTTGTAACCTTTCGTAGATTTGCATATTCTGAGAAAATAAAATAAAAATTTGTTTTAATAAATTTTTCTCAAAAAGTAAGTAATGGGATAGCTTTATAACATCTTGATAATTTTGCTGTACCCAAATAACGAGAATCGAAGCCGAACGGAGAATCACTAAGCAACCAGACCTCATCAGAAGTAAGGGTAACAGGAAGCGAAAAAGCCCGTAAGAACCTTCCCGCTCTGTCATGGGAAAGCGGCGCACTGTTAGGAAACGGTACGCCGTTAATGTTGATGAGACCTTTATCACCAAGTTCAATTAAATCGCCGTGAAGCCCTGCAACTCGTTTTAAGAAAGGTTTATTTTTGCCCCACATATTTTTTCTGAAATATTCAGGAGGTACCCATTCAGTAGAGCTAAAGGCCTCGATAGGAACTTGAACGAAGTCGCCTTTTTTCGGAAGACAATCAAGTTTGAGCCATAAACCGCGAGGAACGGAAGCCGTAGTGTTAAGAATGAAGCATTCCGAGCAGATAAAAGCTCCGAGAATAGAACCTATAAAAATAATGATTAGAGCATTACGGCGTTGAATTTTTTTGCACATGTTGAACCTCATTTTTTGAAAATAGGTTTGCCGTTATTGTCGTTAGCGGTCATTTTGCATTCAGGATAATTAGAGCAGCCCCAGAATTGTCCGTTTTTGCCGTTGCGTAAGAACATTGGCGCACCGCAACGGGGACACGTAACATTACTTTTCTGTAAGGATTTTTTGCCGTAAGATTTTTGAGAATTTTCGGTGTTAGTGCTTTGGACTGTAATCGGTTGTGCTGAGTTAATATTTTCTCTAATAGCTTCCTCAATGTAACGGATAACCTCATTAATGGACATTTCAGAATTTTTGATTTTCCTGAAATAAGTTTCCCAGACAGCAGTTAAATCAGGCAACGTAATTTTTTCGGGAAGAGCGTGAATAAGACTGCGAGCGGATTGCGATGAGATTAAATTTTTGCCCTTCTTAATTAACATTCCGCTGTCGATTAGTTCTTTTATAATAGTAGCTTGGGTAGCAGCAGTCCCGATTCCATCAGTTTCTTTAAGAATTTTTCTTATTTCAGAATCCTTAACGTAGCGATAAACTTCATTCATAGCCTTGAGCAGTGTAGCTTCAGTGAAGTTTGTCGGAGCTTTAGTTTTCTTTTCCAAAAGTTTTATGTCATTGCAAGAGCCATTTTCGCCTTCAAAAGTTTCAGGCAGAGGAGCTGAACTGTTATCATCGTTATTATCTTTTTCATCGTCTTTATCCTGCAAATCTTTTTCAA
>JAFSKE010000084.1 GCA_017449135.1 Synergistaceae bacterium | reverse complement strand
TTTACCCTGTTTTTTGTACATCGTTGCAAGTTTTCCGGCTGAAGTTGTTTTACCGCTCCCGTTTACTCCTATCATCAGCAACACTAAAGGCTTTTTGTCGAAGTCAAAATCTTTTCCCATTCCCTCAACTGAATTTAATTCATTCACAATTTTCGACGTAAAGATATTTTTCAGTTCTGAAGGAGTTTTAATCTTTTTGTCTTTTGCTTCGTCTTTGAGATAGTCAATAATTTCTTCGGCAAAGTCCAATCCTGTATCGCCAGAAATTAACTGCTCTTCGAGATTTTCCCAAAATTCAGCGTCAAAACTCTTTGAGGAAAATAACTTCGATATTCCGCCGCTCCATTTTTCACGGACACCCTGTAGCTTCTCTTTTAATTTTGCGAATAATGCCATGTCTGCGTTACCTGTTAGGAGTTTTTCTCATGAATATAAATTCATAGCCTAATTGTCCGGTTATGCTGTCCTGAGTGCGTCTTGAGCCTACAACTTCCCAGCCTTCCTGCCCTCGTTGAGCCATTCTGTCAGTCAAATTAGTATCAAAAATGAAATCTACGGCGTATTCGTAAGAGGGAGTTTTTTCAACGCCTGAAACACTTTCAAAATTTCCGCCCGGCATGTTCATCATGTTTAACGTTAATTTCTCGTTCAACTGCACCAACTGCCACGCTATAAATCCTCCAACGCCCGCAAGAATTATTAATAATAACGGCATTAATAATCCTGAACGTTTTGAATTTGTATTTTCAGATGTTGAAGCGTCTTTCGCACCGTTTTTCCTTGACTGCATTTTTTCTCTTAATCCCATAACTTCTTCTTTCTCCTTTTCTTCTTCTTCGTTAATTTTTTCGTTAATTTCTTGATTTTCCTGTTCTTGTTCTGGTTCTTCGTCATATTGGGGCATTGAGGCTGCTTCGCTCAAAATTCCAAGCGATGAGACATCGAAGTTTTCGTTATCTTCTTCATCTTCGTCAATGTCAATATTAGCGTCATTATTAACATTATTATCTTCGTCATTATCATTATCAAGAATATTTGAATTAGAATTAATGTTAAAGACTTCGTGATTTTCAGCTTTAATATCTTCCTGTTCCTGCATTATTTCAGGTTCAGAATCAATATCAAGATTAAAAGTTTGTTCTGGTTCTTCAACAGTTTCAACTTCATCTGCCTGATTAAGATTATTGTCAATCGAAAATAAATCTATATCGCTTGGCATTTCCGGCTCCGGTTCAGGTTCTGGCTCTGGTTCTATTTCGATTTCAGCGTTATTAACTTCTTCGACTTCGGGTTCAATTTCAATTTCCTGTTCCTGTTCCTGTTCCGGTTTTTGTTGAACTTGTTGAACTTCGTTATCGTCATCAATATCTAAATCAAGATTTAATTCCTGTTCAGCTTGTTTGTTGTGTTCTTCGGGCTTTGCAAAAGCTGAAAAATCGATGTCATCTAAAGCGTTAATGTCGTTCTCAAAATCCTGCTCTGCCTTGTCCTTAGCAATTTCGATGGGAGATTCAGACATTGCCATTGCTATATTTGCACGCAATTTATCCTCTGCGGACTGCTTCGACGAATCAAAATCGGGGTTTTCAGGCATGAAATTTTCAGGAAGAACGTAATTTTCGGGCGTTTCGCGAGCCTCCAAAGATAACGGGTTTCCAGTCATGGCCTCCGCAATATCAGCCATTAACTTATCTTCCGCAGTTTTCGTAGTTTCAGGCATTGTAACAGCAACGGGGACAGCTTCAGCTTCAGGATCGATTTCGGGTTCGGGAGCTTTCGGCGGGAAATCTTCTTCGACATTCAAAACTATATCAGCAGGAGAATTTTGCTCCGGAACTTCGTAGGGTTCTTCAACCTGCTCAAATTCCTCAAATTCTTGGAAATCTCCGACTATAGAAGTGTTTTCTTCGTCATCTTCTTCCTGTTGTTCTTGTTCCTGTTCGTCATCTTCAGGTTCAATTTCCTCCGTGATTTCGGGTTGTTCCTGTTCTTCTTCCTCATCAGCAACTATAACGGGAATGTCGGGCAAAAATTCATCTTCGGCTTCGTTTTCGTCAATTAAAGGTATTGCGGGAAGTTCCTCGTTTTCAGTTCCCCCTCCGTCCGACAAGTCGGCCACCTCACCGCTCACGGAGAGGCTTTGAGAGTCTTCCATTTGAAGGGGAGATATCGATTCATCGACAGAGAGGTTAGACATAACAGGCTCCGGCTCAATAATTGGTACAGGTTCTGGTTCTGGCTCTGGAATTGGCTCTGATTCGACTTCCTCTACAATTTCGGGTTCGATTTCTTCAACTTCTTCTTTAACCTCTTTAACTTCTATTTCCGGCACAGGTTCAGGCTCGATAATCTCAGGTTTTTGCTCCTGTACAGGCTCCGGAATAGGCTCAATAATTGGCTCCGGAACTGGCACAGGGGCAGGAATTTTGACCTTCTCGATTTTTTTCGGAGTTTCAGGCTTAATTTTTACGATAATTTCTTCGTTATTATTTTTTTGAGACGATGCTTTGATAACGCTTGCTGAATTTAAGCTCTGATTTACTCTTCGTTCAAAGTCCGCCATAAAAGAATTAGCAGCCTTGTTGTCATTATCAGGCTTTTTGTCTTTTACTTTAATAATTGCTTTTTTCGGAGGAGTTTTTGTTTTATTATTCTCCGATTTAGTCTTAGTTTTAACTTTAGTTTGTGCATTCCCTTCGTTTTCAAGGGTCTGCCTCAATTTTTCTTCTGCTGTCTGTTCATTCATAATTTAATCTGTCCGTCCTTCAAAGCACTTTCACAAAAGGATATTATAAAACATCATCGCAAAAACAAAAAATCTCCGACTTATTCAGACGGAGAAATATAAATTTATTAATAATAGGATATTCTTAATAATCAATGAAACATTTTTATTTTGGTAGCCTCAACGAGGTTCGAACTCGTGTTTTAGCCTTGAGAGGGCTACGACCTGGACCACTAGTCGATGAGGCCACGTTATTTTTGTCGCAGAAATACTATCACGAAATATTTTTTTTCGCAAGTTTGCCGTTATGTCTAATATCTCAATTCGTACGACGGATAATAAATTCTTTTGTCGCTCAAATTCTGTTTTTGTGCTTCAAGTGCTTCACGTCCAGCCTTTCCCATGTCATGTGCAAGCATCGACGTTAAAACATGTACCGCAAACATTGAGCCTATTAAACTGCTTCCAAACATCGGCGAATGATCGCTGACGTAAAACTGCATTTTTGAATAACCGCAGACCGGTGCTGCCGGACTGTCTGTTATTGCAACTACAAATGCCCCCTCCGACGAAATCTGCTTAACGGCTTCGGTAACTTCGATTACGTAACTCGGAAGTTCACACACGATTAACATGTCATTTTTTCCAATTCCCCTTGACTGTTCAATCAATGAAAGAGAACCCCGGCGCATTAAAATACTTTTCAGGCCAAGTTCCGAAAATCTCGTGTAAAGCCATTCAGCAGGCATTGAGGAAATCCCCCAACCCATACAGTAAATCGAATCGGCGTTCTTAACGGCATTACAAAAATTTTTAATATTATCCTGATTTAGGACTAAATTTTTGTATGTTTCGTTAATGTTAGACTGTTCGAGCCTGCATAATTCCGAAGCAAGGTCAGAACTGTTTTCAATGATTGTGTTGACACTTGAAGGCAACATCTGACTCATTAAATTTTTTTTCAACGTGTTTTTTAAGTCAGCATAACCTTCAAATCCGAGCATTCTTGAAACCCTGACAAGCTGTGCCCTTGAAACAGATAATTTTGATGCAGTCTCACTTATCGAATGAAATGCAACCTCCGATGAATTTGCCAGGATATATTCCGCTACTCTTCGGGTTTTGTTGGGAAATAAACTTAATTTTCCCCGTATTCGATCCTCTAATCGCTGAAAGTCCATCAGGCTATTTTTGTACACCTCACGTAATTTACTCCGCTTCCCCTTGACGATCTCAAAGTTCCTTCGACTTCGACCGGGTCATCGGCTTTTTTCGAGGCTAAGGTTTCACGCAGTTTTTCGTCATAAATCCTGACAACAATAAAATCTTTTTGTCCCGAAATTTCCTGACGTACTGCAAAGCGTACATATTTTCCCGTTCCTGTCTCTCCTTCGGCCTGTGCTTTCACTAAATGAACGTAGCCCGAAAGTTTAACGCAATTTTCAAGTTCTTTAATCTCTGGTAAAATTTCGACTTTCTCAACAGCAAGATATAATTCTCCGCTGCCTTTTGACGACTTCAAAACTCCCTCAACTTTAATCGGCGTGTTCTCATCGAGAGGTTTTAATTTCTCGCAAATTTCCTGATTAAACGCACGAGCCGACAAAAAATCTTTTCGCGTCGTTCCGTCTGTCCATAAATTTTCGTGGCGGATTGAAAACGCAAAATATTTTTCGTCTTTCTTTCTGCTTAAATGATGAAGAAGTCCTGAGATTTTTACCGAATTTTCATAATTCATTGGCTATCACCTTTTCAAAATATTAAAATTAATTTCCGTTACAATTATTCTACAACATATTTTAATTTTTTATTTAGGGAGAATTTATTAATGAAAATATTGGATTTTTCGGAACGTTGGAGAGGCAAAGGCGACGAAAAAAGCGATACTCAAAAATTTTGGCTCGAATTTCTGCGTGATGTTTCAGGACTCGAAAATCCCGAAAAATTTATTGAGTTTGAAAAACGTGTCAAACTTGAACATATGGGTTTTATCGACGCTTATATCCCTTCAACAAGGACATTGATTGAACAAAAAGGCATTGACCAACCTATAACTACTGCTTTTGCTCAGGCGAAAAATTATTCGGACTGGCTCCCTGATTCTGAACGTGCAAGGTGGATTATAGTCTGTAATTTCAAAGAGTTCAGAATTTACGACATGCAAAGACCAAGACAACAGCCCGAAATTATTTCACTCTCATCTCTCAAAGACGAATGGCCGAAATTCGCTTTTCTCACTGACGTTAAAGCCCCAAGCCCAAAGGAAATTCGTGAGGAAAAAATTTCAAAGGAAGCAGGCGATTTAGTCGGGCAACTTTATGACTCTCTAATTTCACGTTACAAAAATCCCGATGAGAAAAAAATAAGGCACAGTCTCACGGTTTTTTGTGTCAGGATAGTGTTTTTGTTTTTCGCCGAAAGTTCCGAACTTGACAAACAGTTTCATAAACGACAATTTTATAATTACCTGAAAGCCCGTGAATCTTCTCCCCGTGATGCACTTCAAAAACTTTTCGAGATTCTAAATCAAGAAATTAATGAACGTGATCCCTATCTTGAAGATGAAGAGTTGAAGGCTTTTCCTTATGTTAATGGCGGTCTGTTCGCTGAAAAAGATATTGAAATCCCCAAACTTTTCGGGCAGCCATTGAGAATTATTTATGAAATGTCAAAATTCAAATGGAGCGAAATTTCCCCTACGATTTTCGGGGCAATCTTTGAAAGCACTTTGAACCCCGAAACAAGGCAGTCAGGCGGAATGCACTACACTTCCATTGAGAATATTCACAAAGTTATTAACCCGTTATTCCTTGATGAATTGGAGGCTGAATTTAACGCAATAATAAGCAAACAAGATCATAAACAGGAAAATTTACGGAACTTGCAAAACAGGATTTCAAAGCTGAAATTTTTTGATCCTGCCTGCGGTTCGGGAAACTTTTTGACGGAATCTTATTTATCACTTCGCAGACTTGAAAATAAAATTCTTGATAATCTTGACGGTCAAATTTCATTCTCTGACATAAAATCTCAAACTCCGATTAAAGTTTCAATTTCGCAGTTTTACGGGATTGAAATTAATGATTTTGCCGTTGCCGTTGCCCGTACTGCATTATGGATTGCTGAAGCTCAAATGTGGAACGAAACTAAAAATATTTTTGAGTTCACAGGTGAACTTCTGCCGTTAGAATCTCAAAATGGAATTGTCGAAGCTAATGCACTCAAAATTAACTGGAACGAAATTGTTAAGCCTGATTACATAATCAGCAATCCGCCATTTTTAGGTTATTCGATTCAGAATAAAGAGCAAAAGGACGAAATTATTTCACTTTTCAAAGACGAAAACGGAAAATCTTATCGTGCATCGGGAAAAATCGATTACGTTTCAGGCTGGTATTTCAAGGCTGCTGAAATGATTAAAGACACGAAAATTAAAGCTGCTTTTGTATCGACAAATTCAATAACTCAGGGTGAACAGGTCAGTGCAATCTTCAAACCGTTATCCGAGAGATTCAAAATTCATGTTGATTTTGCTCACACGACTTTTGTATGGGACAACGAGGCAAAGGATAAAGCTCATGTTCATGTCGTTGTAATCGGATTCAGTTCGGCTGATGACGGGAAGTTAAAACGTCTTTACACTCCTGAAGGCTTGAAATGGGTTGAAAATATAAATTTTTATCTCGTCGACGGTAAAAATATTTTTCTTGAACGCAGAGGAAAACCAATTTGCAATGACGCTCCCGAAATTACAACAGGGAATATGGCTGCGGACGACGGAAATTTAATTATCGAAGCTAAAGACTATGACGAATTTATTAAACATGAACCGAAAGCGAAAAAATTTATTAAGCGTTACATGGTGAGCGATGAATTTATCAACGGGAAATTGCGTTATTGTTTATGGCTTGTTGACGCAACACCGCAGGAATTAAAAAATATGCCTCGTGTTAGGGAACGTGTAGAAGCCGTGAAAAATCTTCGACTTAAAAGTTCACAGCCGAAACTTGCAGATACTCCACACCTGTTTCGTGAAACAAGAAATCCGAAAAGTTATATCGCAATTCCTGAAATATCAGGTGAACGAAGATATATTCCTATGGGCTGGCTTGATGCTTCAATAATTCCGGGCAATAAAATCCGAATTATAACTGACGCAACGTTATATCATTTTGGAATTTTAACTTCACGTGTTCACATGGCGTGGGTAAGATACGTATGTGGAAGGTTAGGAACAAGTTACATTTATTCAAAGCAAATTGTTTACAATAATTTTATGTGGCCTTCAACCGACTCAAAACATCGTGAAAAAATCGAATCGACAGCACAAAAAATTCTCGATTCGAGGGTGTTATATCCTGACTCAAATTTTGCGGCACTTTATGACGAAATTACAATGCCTGTCGAACTTCGTAAGGCTCACCGTGAAAATGATGATGCAGTCTGCGAGGCTTACGGCTGGGAAAAAGACATCAGCGAGAATGAAATAGTTTCGAGATTATTTGAGATGTACACGTTACAAGTCATGCAAACGGCGTAATGTATTTTTTGCGAAATTTTTTATAATGGCAAGTATAAATTTAATTTTTCAAAAATCGGAGTGTGATTAAAAATGCCCGAACGTTATGTCTACAGTCTTAAAGACGGAGACGGCGATAAACGTTTATTATTAGGCGGCAAGGGTGCAAATCTTTGCAAAATGGCTCAATCAGGATTGCCTGTACCGGCAGGATTTATTTTAACAACGGAAGTTTGCAGAAAGTACATGCAAGATCCAAAAATCATGGACGAAGTTTGGGACGATGTTAAAAAATCCGTAGCTCAGCTCGAAAATGAAACAGGTAAAAAATTTAATGACGGCAAAAATCCCCTTTTAGTTTCAGTACGTTCCGGAGCACCTATTTCAATGCCCGGAATGATGGAAACGATATTAAATCTCGGACTTAATGACGAAACCGTTAAAGGACTTGCAGAATCTTCAGGGAATAAACGTTTTGCATTAGATTCATATCGAAGATTTATTCAGATGTTTTCAAGCGTAGTTGACGAAGTAAATTTCGATTTATTCGAGGAAGCATTAGCAAAGGCACGCAAGGAAACGGGAGCAAAATTTGATTATGAAATTCCCGCCGAAACGCTGGAAAAATTGTTAGTCGAATACAAAGCAATTTACAAGAAAGCAACGGGAAACGATTTTCCTTCAGATCCCTGGATTCAATTAAGAAGAGCAATCGAAGCAGTTTTCAAGAGCTGGAACATTCCCAGAGCAGTAACTTACAGAAAGATTAACAAGATTGATGACAGTCTCGGAACAGCAGTAAATGTAATCGCAATGATTTTCGGAAACTTGGGCGATGACTGCGGAACAGGCGTTTGCTTCACACGTAACCCCTCAACAGGCGAAAATAAACTCTACGGAGAATTTTTAATCAATGCACAGGGCGAGGACGTTGTAGCAGGAATCAGAACCCCGATGCCGATTGCAGAACTTGAACAGAAAATGCCTGAAATCTACAAGGAACTTTGCAAACTTACAAGTCACCTTGAAAAGACATATCGCAACATGCAGGACATTGAGTTCACGATCGAAAGAGGAAAATTATTCTTACTTCAGACCAGAGACGGAAAGAGAACAGCAAGTGCAGCCGTAAAAGTTGCAGTTGACATGGTGAACGAGGGATTAATCGACACTAAAACCGCAGTAACCCGTGTATCGCCTGAACAGGTCGAAATGTTGTTACACAGACAGGTTGACAAATCCGCAAAACTCGACATCATCGCAAAAGGTCTTCCTGCTTCGCCCGGTGCAGGTGCAGGAATGTTAGTTTTCAGTGCTGACGAGGCCGAAGAATGGGCAAAACACAACAAACCGACGATTTTAGCAAGACCCGAAACAAGCCCCGATGACATTCACGGATTATTTGCTTCAAACGGTGTAGTAACCTCAAGAGGCGGAATGACATCACACGCAGCTGTCGTAGCTCGCGGAATGGGTAAACCGGCAGTCTGCGGCTGTGAAAGTGCTGTAATCGACGTTGACAAAGAGACTTTAACCGTAGGAGACAGAGTATTCAAAAAAGGCGATTGGGTAACGGTTGACGGAACGACAGGTAATTTCTTGGCCGGAGAAGCAAAAATGGTTGACGCAACATTCAGCGAAGACTTCAAAAAGATTCTCACATGGGCAGATGAAAATTCAAAATTAATGGTTTGGGCAAACGCAGACACACCCGAAGATGCACGCCGAGCCAGAGAATTTGGAGCAAAAGGAATCGGACTTTGCAGAACAGAACACATGTTTATGGGAGTAGACAGACTTCCAGTAATGCAGAGACTTGTTGTAGCACTTGGAACGAGCGACGCAGGGAAAGAAGAACGCAAAGAAGCTCTTTCAAAACTCAAAGTAATGCAGAAAGAGGATTTTATGGGAATTTTCAAGGCAATGGACGGCCTGCCGGTAATAATCAGATTATTAGATCCTCCGCTGCATGAATTTTTGCCGAAAGAGCCCAACATTCTCGAAGCATTAAAGACCGTAGCACCTGATTCAGCAGAGGCAAAGAAACTCAATGAGACTCTCGACAAAGTACACCAGTTACACGAAAACAACCCGATGTTAGGCTTCAGAGGCTGTCGTTTGGGAATGATTTACCCTGAAATTTACGAGATGCAGATGAACGCAATTTTTGAGGCCGTTGTAGAATTAACAAAAGCTGGCGTTATAGTGAAACCTGAAGTAATGATTCCGTTAGTAGGAACGAAGCCCGAAATGAAATTCTTTAGGGAAATGGCGGACAGAATAGCAGCAGAAGTCATGAAAAACAGCGGTGTAAACTTCAAATATCTTGTCGGGACGATGATTGAAGTACCGAGAGCAGCATTAGTAGCTAATCAGTTGGCAGAATACGCACAATTCTTCTCATGCGGAACGAACGACTTAACCCAAACGACATTGGGATATTCACGAGATGACGCAGAAAATAAATTCCTGTTCCAGTACATCGACAAGGGAATATTCAAGGAAAACCCGTTTGCAGTTTTAGATCGTGAGGGTCCCGGACAGCTTGTAAAAATGGCAGTTGAAAAGGGACGAAGCGTAAATCCTGAAATGTCAGTCGGAATTTGCGGAGAACACGGCGGAAACCCTGAAAGCATAGCATTCTGTCATTCAGTTAATTTGAATTACGTGAGCTGTTCACCGTTCAGAGTACCTGTAGCGAGAATTGCAGCTGCACATTCAGCGTTAGGAGTTTTGAAATAAACCTGTGCAAAGTCTAAATTTACATCTTGCATAATTCATAAAACCTGATAAAATGCAGAAAGTTTTTATGTAGGAGGTGTAAACAATGACAAAGGCAGAACTTATTGATGCTGTAACTTCTAAACTTGACATGCGAAAAAAAGACGTAGCACCTGTTGTTGACGGAGTTTTCACGGAAATTCAGAACGCTCTCGCAAAAGGTGATAAGTGTACTTTCGTAGGTTTTGGAGTCTTTGAAGTCAGAGAGAGAGCAGCCAGAGAAGGCAGAAATCCTCAGGATCCTTCAAAAGTTGTTCTTATTCCCGCCAAAAAAGTTCCTGTTTTCAGACCCGGCAAAGAACTTAAAGAAAAAGTTCTCGGTGCTGGCGGCAAGAAATAAGGACAAAAAAATAATTACCCCTCCGGAATTTAATTTATAAAAACCAGAGGGGTTTGTTTTTTACTTCACATTTACTGCAATATTTTAATTTTAATTTTTTCGTCTTAATCTTTTATTGTTGTTATCAGGTGTTACATTTCTTTTGTTGTAATCTGCTTCAACTTCTTCGCTCCAAGACATTGAAATTTTGTGTGAAACTCGTTTTTCACGAATTGCCCTGTTTACGCTCGCATAGGCAGCACCTGTTCCCTGATCGTCGGCCATGTAGTTTACTGCTCTGTCCATTGAAATCCCGAAATCTGAAGCCGTTTCGACAGCGTCAATGTTTGCTGCAAGGAAAAGAAATTCCCAGCCATGTTTATTTTTCATGCGTTCAATCATGCTTTTGACTTTTTCGCTCGAATAGTATTCACTAGAATTTTCAAGCCCGTCAGTGATGATTACAAAAATCGTGTTTTCGGGAACATCTTTATGACTCAAATTTTTATGAACGTTTGAAATGTGTCGAATTGATTTTCCCAATGCGTCAAGCAAGGCTGTCGTACCTCTTGGCCGATAATCCTTTTCCGTCATTTTAGGAATTTCAGATAATTTTACTCTGTCATGAAGTACTATCTGCTCATGGTCAAATAATACCGTTGACACAAAAGCCTCGCCCGGTTCTTTCTTTTGATTTTCGATAGTCGAATTAAATCCGCCGATAGTGTCGCTTTCAAGCCCTTCCATTGATCCGCTTCTGTCAAGAATGAAAACCATTTCAGTAATTCCATTTTTAACTTTTTCGAGTTTTTCCTCGTTAGAAATTGCCTCTTCCCAATCTTCCAATTCTGACATTATAAAATCATCAAGGCGATGTTCAACTAACTTTTCAATTTTTTTCGGAACTCCCCACATTCCCTCTGCTATTGCACAGGTAATATCAGCAAGTGTATCGCTGTCCCCTCCGAGTGAAATTGCAAGTCTTAAAGCGTCCTCGAAATTTTCACCTTCAAGAAATGCGATTATAGCCTCTGGAACGGTATCTTGGCAGCTCTCGTTGAAGGAATAATTAGGGCGAATCTCATCACATGTTCTGCTGAGATTGTAATTATATTTTTCCTCGATGTATTGCTTGATTTCGGATTTGCTTTTTCCTGTTCTTGCCATGAAAATTGCTGCGGCAGTTGCTTGAGCTCCTTTAATGCCTTCGGGGTGGTTGTGAGTAACTCTTGCACTTGCTGCTGCGAATTTTTCAACGTCTTCAAGATTTTCAAAATACCATGCAACTGGCGACACACGCATTGCTGAACCATTGCCCCAACTGTTATAAGGTTTAGGATCATCGGAATGAAGCCAGCCGAAAAATCTCCCGCCGTAACCTGCATCAGGATAACGAGCCCCGAAATCACGCATTGATTTAATTACGGCCTTTTCAAATTCCCCTTCGTCAATCTCAGAACCTTTTTTCCAATTACGTAAGGCCTTAGCGATTGCAAGTGTCATGACGCTGTCATCTGTGAACTGCGAATGCTCTGAAACCAACTTAAATTCTTTAGTCTTGATATTATTAAACTCAAAACGGCTGCCAACGACATCTCCAATAATTGCTCCAAAAATCATTGATATTTTTCTCCCTTCTGGTATAATAAAAATATGATAAAAATAGAATGAGTTTTTATATGCTCATTCGCCTCAATTAAACTGTTATCAGTATACAGTAAAAATTAAATCATAAATAAGGTATTTTTACTGGTCGTTTAAGGTGTATTTTACACTTTATTTTTTGTTGTCTTTATGATCCCAATATCAAAATCATGCCGTTATATAAAAAATGAACCTCCCCGTGTACGGAGAGGCAACATAGAGGTTTAACACCTTACGGTAACGGATAGTGATCCCAAATCGGAACGCCTAAGAAAAATCCTAACTTAAAGTCTTCAGAGCCGTACATCATTGCCAATTTCATGTCTACAAGATTATTCGGGAAATTAACCGCCAATCCGACTTCCCAAGGGGTAGAAATTTTGTGCCAGCCCTTGTCCATTGCGTAGCCCCAGCTTCCAAAAATTTCTCCTGCCAAGACTCCCATCGCAGTTTTAGCTAAAACTTTTCTAACCGCCAAATTTGCCCAGAACATTCTCTCAGCTTCGATTGGATTTTTCGCAACTGAATATAATTCTTCGGCAGCTCCTAAATATACGGCATGGCTTCTGCGATTCATGTCTCCTTCTGCAAAACCTGCACGGAAATATGTTCGCCAGATTTTTGAAACGTCAAGAGGCTTGAAATAATTTATCCTGTAGTTAATTTCGTCAAAGTCAGGCCACCATGCGTTAATTTTCCAGGAATATCCGCTTGTCGGGTCTCCAGGAAAGTCGAGATTGTCATATTCTGCTGAAAAAGTAGGCCCTATTGCTTCGGTGTCATCTTTGGGCGAAATCGAATCCCCATCAACATGTTCATAAGCAACGCCTAAAGATACTTTGACATCTCCCCATGTGAATAACCTGCTTCCACCGAATGCGTATCTCGTCCAGTCTCTGATTGAATCGCCTTCACCTGCCGGCTGCCATTTCTGTGCCGAAAATGTAAGCTGCCATGCGTCCATAGGCTGCGGGGCTGTCTGATATGTCAAGTCAACTCCCCACTGTTCACCGAGTTTAACGACTCCGCTTAAAGAATCGTATTCAGTCCTTAAACCTCTTTTCTCGCCTTTTAAGTAAAGCCACCTGTTAGGATGTAAATTCGTTGTGTAGCCTGAAATTCCTGCTTTAATTTCGGGGGATTGTCGAACGTCAATTCTTACTAAAACTTTTCCGTCTTTAGTTCTTCCTAAAGAATAATCCGCAAGATCAATTCCTTGAGCCTTTGAAATTCTTTCCATAGCGTTGTCGATGTCTTTAACGTTTACTTCTTTACCGACCCAGATTAAAGATTTTTTACGCACAAGATCAGCCATTTTCGGAGGCAGGCCGTGAACTTCAATTTCTCCTACAATGTTGCTTAACTTTCTGTCGTTAACAATCGTGAAAAGTCCGGGAGTATTGGCGGAAATTTTTTTAATTTCGTCCATTTTCTCCATAGCTGCGTCATAACCGAGTTTTATTGTTTCGTCGAGTTTTGAAGAGTCAAGCAAAGGAAGTCCCGAAACTTTAGGCTTTACTAAAACATCGGCAGCAGCTCCCTCTTCGTCGGTTGTTTTTCTCATTAAAATCGTGAGTGATTGATTTATTACGTCAAGATAAGAATTCATTTTTTTAGATAATGAATCCGAAATATCTACCGCAACAATCGGAATATTAGGGAATAATTCTCTCGCTGTGTAAACAGGAAGATTTGAGGCAATTCCTCCGTCAACCAATGTACGGCCGTCAATTACCCAAGGTTCAAATAACATCGGAATTGACATTGATGCTCTCATGACCGAAGCTAAATTTCCTTCAGTCATAACAACTTTTTCACCTGAATTAATATCAGTAGCAACGGCAGCATAAGGAATCGGAAGATTGTAAAAATCAGTTTCAGTTACATGACGCATTAACTGCGAGAAATAAACATATAATTTGTCTCCCGTTAAAAGTCCTTTGGGGCCTCGTTCTCCGTTTTGCTTTTTGTAAGTCAGGGCAGGGATCGTGCTTGTTTTAGAGCGTCTGTCGTTTCCCGTAAAAACAAACATTGGGCCGACATTCTCGGATAATAAACCGTTTAAGTCTAAATCCTTCAAGATTTTCCGCATATCCTGAGTTGAATACCCGCTTGCTCTCAATGCTCCCATTAATGCTCCCATGCTCGTTCCGACGATACCGACAATTTCGACTCCGTTTTCCTCAAGAGCTTCCATTACGCCCAAATGAGCAAAACCCTTTGTGCCTCCTCCGGACAAGGCTAAAATAACTCCGGCATCGGATTGAAAGGGACTGCAAAAAATCACGCTTGAAATTATTAACGTGTAAAAAAATTTCCTCAACATGACAATAAAAACTACTCTCCTTAACACAAAAAACGGCTCAGCAAAAATGAGGCTGAAACCGTCTTATTCAGCACAAATAAAATAAAAACCGTTACAACAGCCTATCAATCAATTTTGAATGACAATACAAGATAAAGATTCCCGACAGGTTCCAATACAAATGGAAGAGTAAAACTTTTCATTCCTGTCTCTTCTTTTGTAACGTTCTTTATATTTTCACCGATTATAAGCTGAGGCGGTGTAACATCAACTGTTCCTAAAGCACTCTGAACCAAAGCACGCCCGCCGATCATATTCGATAATTCTCCGATTACACTCATCGAAACATCATCGCCGAGCTGAGGAATAATCATTCCTCCTGACATAGCATTGATAATGTTATCAAACGCATCTTTTGTCAGCATAATATTTACGGTTCCTCGTGAGCCTACCCCAACAACTCCGATTAAAGCAACAGTGCAAATATTTTCAACTTTGATCCCCTGAGCTACTTTTGCTTTGTTGAGGGTGATATTAAGCCCCACCTCTCGCCCTACTGACAGAACAGCCGATGCAAAACTATTCACGAGAGCGACAAGTTTATCCATACCGGCCATTTATAATAAATCTCCCTCCTTGTAAAATTTATGACACTATTTTGATTTTGCAATATTATAGCTTATTATTCACTATATCTCTACATCTTTTAATGCTCTTAAAGCAATTTTCCAAGCTGCTAAGTCGTCAAGAATCCTTTTCGGCACTCTCATGCTTTCTGGCAACAAACGCTGTAATAAATTAGGTTTATGAATTTTCCAATATAATTTTCGGGCTTCAAGAGTAGTATTTTTTTCGTCAATTAATTTAATTTTTATGTCATTAGGAAATTTGTTTTTCAGATAATTGTAAAAATCTTTGCTTTGTGTACCGTTTCCGAGTGCGAGAAATTTCAACCCCTCCACTTTGAAAAGGAGAGGCTTTGTGCTGCTCGAACTGTCTCCCCTTAGGTAAGGAGAGATGTCAGCCTGCTGACAGAGAGGTTGATTTTCAATCACAAATTCTGATATGTCATTTCCATTTAAGACTGCGTCAAAAAATTTTTCACGTTCATTTGAGTTAAAAATTCCGGAGCAGATTAATCCGCCGTCAAGATTTACGATTGCGAATCCCGTTTTATCACGTCCGGGGTCAATTCCTAAAATAAATTTTTTCGTTTCGTGTATTCCCATCTGTCCATTAACCATAACCATAAATCCGGATTTTCTTTTATCATGTCTTCAATAAATTTATTACAGCCTTCGAGTGAAATATCTTTGATTTCGCGAAGTTTTAATTCGTGATGCCAATAATTTTTGTCTCTCGTGCATTTAACGCCTATTACTGGAGAGTTGAATCTTTCGTGAAGTTTTATAACTCCGTCATGAGTGCTTGCGGGAAGTCCGAGAAAATTTGTGATAACACCGTCTTTCCTTGCGTCTAAATCCTGCATAATTACAACAGATCCGTTATTTTTAAGCGTCCTGAAAATTTCACGAAGCCCGGCACCTTTGTTATCAGTCATTTTCATTTTTATGATTTCAGTTCTGATTCTCATGATTTCGTCATTAATACCGCCCTTATTTTTTTGAGGGGTATAGACAGCGTTTAATTCAAAACCTTCATTTATCATTCTCATTGCTGCAAGTTCCCAATTATCCATGTGAGCTACGATAAAAATTATACCGTTTCCCTTTGATAAAGAATCACGAAAAAGTTTTATGCTTTCATCGTCAACACTCATGTATTTTTTTACGTCGCTAAACATTTTCGGAAATCTTATAAATTCAATCGCCGACATTCCTAAATTCATGTAAGAACGTTTTATTATTTCACGTGCAATAGTAACGCCGACACCGAGTGCTTCAACACAGCGTGCTTCGCAGCGGTCGGTTTTTTTCCAGAGAACTAATCTTAAAATTCTCCCGATTAACCTTCCGAATGAAAGTGAAATTTTATGAGGCATTAAACGAATTAAAAAAATCAATATTTTTATCATAATGCAAACATAATAACATAATTAATTTATATCATGTAAAATTATCAGTAAGATAAAAATTAAAACGAAGGAGGAAAATTTTTTGGGATTATTTCGATGCAAATATTGTGACAGGGTTTATTCAACTGACAGCCAATCTTCAAAGCGAAATTTATGTCAAAACTGTTACATGAAACTTGAAGATTTATATTCACGTTCGGGAATCCATGATTATATTCGTGATCACGGACTTGAAAAAAATTTTGACATTGAAAAATTCGCACGTGAAATCGGAATGAATCCCAGAAATGTAAAAATCCTGTATGACTTGGGCTTCTTTGATCGTGATATTCAAGTTTACGGAAATTCCTACAACAGCGACAAGAAAAAACTTGTTGAGCAATTCAAGGGCGAAATCGAAAAATTAAAACACAAAGACGAACCCGAAAAAAATGAATTTCATGATTCACGGCAAAGGACAAAAAGTAAATTTGTATCTTACGGCGGACGATTATACAATCGCAGGACGTTTTGAAAAATGAGTTGGAGAAAATGTAAATTATGTCAGGCGTTTTATGATGATAAAGCATATTACGCAAGAAAAGGCCTATGCTTTAAGTGTATGTCGAAACTTGAAGAAATTTATAACAGAGTTCACGAATATTTAAGGACTCACGAAATAACAAGTTTTAACAACGAAGCCATAGCCCGAGAAGTTAATGCAGCCCCGAAAGACATCGAGGATTTATTTAATCTCGGATTTCTTGAACGTGATATAAAAACTTACAGCAACATTAAAACTGAACGTCAGGAGCTGGCCGAAAAATTTAGACGCGAAATTAATATTATGACGAGACAGAAAAAAGTTACGACTTACGGCGGATTTTTATACGGAAGATAAATAAGGAGGAAACATGGCACTTATAAAATGCAGATTATGCGGAATGTTATTTAATGCGGGACAACGAAAATATTGCCCAAATTGCATGAGAAAGCTCGATGAACTTTACGGCAGGGTTCACGAATACATGAGAGACAATGAAGACGAAGAATTTGACATTTACACTCTTGCTGATGCAATGGACATAACGACACAGGAAGTTCAAGCACTTGTTGAGCTTGGATATATTGAAAGGGATTTACAGACTTATGGCAAGAATAAAAAAAGCAGCCGTCAACATCTTGCTGACCAATTTAACAACGAACTTGAAAAAATGAAACACGAAGGCGTTACAACTTATGGCGGAATAGTTTATTCAAGAGATAATCACAATGATGAGAGACAATATGTTTTTGATTCTCAAAAAAGGAAAATTTGAAAATACATCTCCCCTTAGCAAGGGGAGACATAATTATTTTGATGCCTTAAATATTTTTAACACAACAGGCCATAATGCAATCGTGAAAAACATCAGGCTGAACATTGAAACAAAATTCCCTAAATCTTTTCCCATAAGTTCCCTGACAATATCTCTGAAGCCGTAATGAATATAGTGATACAACACACAACCTATCACAGCTAACAAAACGCTTTTGATGTTTAATCCATCGGGAGAAAATTTAACGAAAGTTTTTTCAACGTAACGCCCGATTAAAACGCCTGCGAAAATTCCTATATCTTTGTAAGCGTCAGACATCATTTTTTTAGGATCAACGATTAATTTTCCGTCAACATAATCCATCGGATAAGATTTATTTTTTACATAAATTACGGCAAGTACACAAAGTATTAAGCCGGCTGCGATAAAATAATTTTCCTTTTCGGGATTTTTGACAATGTAAGCGAAAATTTTTGCGACAAAATAAAGCACAAGCAATCCGAAAATCATTCCTACAAAAACATCTTGCGGGGTATGAACGCCTAAATAATTTCGTGAAATCGCTGTCAACAAAATTCCAATCGCACAAAGGAATGAAATCCAAGCATATTTTTTTCTTGAAATAACCCCAATGCCTCCGAACATCGGTGTAGTATTCATTACATGGCCGCTTGGAAATGAATAGCCCGTCGCAGATTTAATCGAATTTCCCGCCGGAATTATTCTTGAATCTCTAATCCATGGCCGATAAACACAAAATGTAACTTTTAGAATCCCGTTAATGAAGCGTGATACTCCGTATGAAGTAAATAAATAAAGCCCGTTTCGTTTATTCATGCACCAGTAAATTATTGCCGGAACAAATGCAAGTATTGAGACCGCAAAATCCGAATAACCTGCCATGAACGGCGTGAAAATGTTTCCTGTAGCTTCCCTAAAATTTTGGAACCATAAAAGATACTCAATATCCATTTTAATTTATGCCTTTCTGAAAATAAAAATTATTTTATCATGGTTAAAAATCATTAAGATTGTGTTTTACATTTCATTCGATTTCAACCTCTTCCCAGCCTTCAAGGTCTTTTTCAGTTATTCCAAGTTCTCTGTCAACTTCTTCTTTAGAAATCAATTTTGAAGGATCGAAATTTGCCATGCGTTCATGAGCAAGCATTAAAAGTTTGAAGTCGTTATATTCGTCATTAATTCTGCAATATTCTTCAGGCGACATCAAAACACATTCGGCTAAATTATTTTTCATTACAATTTTTGTTCCCGAACGTCTGACATCTTCAAAAATTTCATCGGCCATTCCGTTATTAAACATTGAAATCGGAATCGTTTTTTCTGCATCATTCATAACCGTAACCATAATTAAATTCTCCTCTCTAAAAATAAAAATATCCCCCCATATAGGAGGGATTATAAAACAAAATAAATTTTACGCTTCTTTCTTTCTGAACATCTGCGACAGAATCGGCCATACTAATAATATTATGCTGATGACCATTAAAGTTCCTGCGACAGGTCTTGAGAACATTCCTACAATGTCAGCTCTTGAAATCGTGTAGGCTCTGCTGAAGTTTCCTTCACAGATTACTCCTAAAACCAATCCCAAAATTAACGCCGCACTGTTGAAATGACATGCTGAAATTATTAATCCGAGTACGCCTGCTATTGCCATGATTTTTACGTCGGCAATGCTCATGTTAGTTGCGTATGATCCGATTATTGCAAGCATTATTATTATGGGGCCAAGATATGAATAAGGAACTGCCAAAATCTGTGCGAAAACTTTTGCGATCCCGATTGCTACGACAACCATTAAAATATTTGTAACAACCATTGAAGCAAATGTTGCACTTAAATATTGAGGCTGATTTACCAAAAGCAATGGCCCAAGCTGTACACCTTTCAAAACTAATGCACTCATCATAACTGCTGCTGCATTTCCTCCAGGAATACCCAGCGACAGTAACGGAACCATTGCTCCGCCCGTTGCAGCGTTGTTTGCAGTTTCAGATGCTGCGATACCGTCGATAATTCCTGTTCCGAATTTCTCAGGGTGTTTTGATAATTTCGTTTCGCTTGAATAACACAAGAATGATGCAATCGTTGCTCCTGCTCCGGGTAAAATTCCGATTACTGTTCCGATTACCGAGCAGCGAGCCAAAAGCCATTTAATCCCCCACCATTCTTTGAATGAAGGCATTTTTGTGTTGACACTTGCATTGGTTTCGTCGCTTTCAAGTTTTGTGCGTTTCTTTGTCTGTTTCAAAACTTCGGTAACGGCGAAAATTCCAATTAATACAGGTATCATTTCAAGGCCTGCGATTAATTCTCCTGAACCGAATGTCAATCTTTGAACGGCGTACATAGGGTCTTGTCCGACACATGCAAGCAATAAGCCCAGCAATCCCGAAATTAACGTCCTCAAAATATTTTTCGAGTCTAAACATGTCAAAATTGAAAGTCCCATGAATGTTATCGCGAAAATATCCGAAGGACTGAACGACAAAGCTGCCTGTGTTAATTGAGGTGATAAAGTCAACATTGCAAGAGCTGAAACTAATCCGCCGATTGCCGATGAACCTAAAGCAATTCCAAGAGCCTTTCCTGCTTCTCCCCGTTGAGCCATTGGGTAACCGTCAAAAGTTGTCGGGGCACTTGAAGGAACTCCGGGAATTTTGAACAAAATCGCCGTGATGCTTCCGCCTGTGATTGACGAACAATAAACCGCAACTAAAAATACTATTGCTTGGATCGGCTGCATTGAATACGTGAAAGGCAGTCCCAATGCAACGGCCATTGTCGCACTTACACCGGGCAAAGCTCCGAAAATCGTTCCGACGATAATTGCAAATACTACCATCATGAACGTGTAAGGATCCATAAGAACGCTGAAACCGTTTGTAAATAATTCCCATGTTGTCATAATTCTTAGTCCCCCTTACATTATTGAACCTTTAACCGTTGAAACTATGCTTTCAACGTAGAGCGAGAAATTTCGTAATTCAGGAATCGTTCCTCTTGGAAGATTTACTGATAACAAAACGCTGAAAACAACATAAAGCACTAACGTTACAAGCACCGAAAAAATTGCAAGTCTTATAACGTGATGCTGTCCGAGCAACAATCCGTAGAAAAATAAAACTAAAACGCATGTCGCCATGTAACCGAGAGGCTCAAGAATAAAACTTGCTCCGACTACAAGAGCGATTCCGATACACACACGGGCTCGGATTGATAATAATGCGTCAAGTGAAAATTCGGGATTATTTTTGTTTTTGCGAATGATGTTAATAATATTTATTGCAATGCAGATTAACAATAAAATTATTATTGCTTTCGGCCACATGTCGGGCTTTAACGTGTAGGGATTTCGTGCGACCCTGTCGGGGATTGGAGCCTCTAACACATTGAAACAATATGCGTAGAGTAACCCCAACCATAAAAGAATATTACAGATTAATTCAAACATATTTTTCTCCTAACTTTCACCCCTCCGCCCGACAAGTCGGGCACCTCCCCTCAGAGAGGAGAGGCTTTGTGTATCTCGCATATTCTGTCTCCCCTTGCTAAGGGGAGATGTCATCGCAAGACGACAGAGAGGTTAAAGACAAAATTATTTTGCGTCAGAATAATAATCTTTTTTCATTACGCCTTCAGACTTGAGATAATCGCTAAGCAACTTGTAATCTTCTTCACAATCTTTTGCGTAATCTTCAGCATTTGCAAATCCGGGTCTTTCGTCATAACAACCCTGAACTAAAAATGCCTGCCATGAAGGATCCTGTGATGCTTTTTCGATTGCTGCGACTAATGCGTCGATTGCTTCCTTAGGTGTTCCCTTCTTTGCAAAAATTCCTCTTGCGGGGCCTAAGACTGAATTAATGCCAAGTTCGACCGAGCATTCAACATCGGGATAACGTTTCATTCTCTTTTCGCAGAGAGCTAACAACGGAACTATATCACCGGCAGCAATTAAGCCTTCGATTTCGTCAGTTCCCGTTACCATGATGTCAATATGTCCTCCGACTAATGCTGAATTCATTTCTGAACCTGAAGGATATGAAACGTCAAGAATGTCTAAACCTTCGAGAGCCTGCTTTAATGACGCTCCGTCAAGTCCCGTGCTTGTTAACATTCCAACGCTGACTTCAAATGGATGTTCTTTGACAAAATCTCTCATCTCTGAAAAAGTTTTGTAACCTTTTTTCTCCATTGCTTTTTTTGAAGCAGTGATTACGTTAATGGCGTGAACGAGTCTTGCAACGGGGACAAACTCATCTTTGAAATTCATTGATGTAGTTCCTTGAATGTCCTGCATGAATAAACTCTGAGTTCCAAGCATAAACGTATAACCGTCTGCAGGCTGCTTGTAAACGTATTCGATAGCCGTAACACCGTTTCCGCCTGTTACATTGACAACTTCAACTTCCTGACCGAGAATTTCTTTGATTAAATTTGCCATTGGTCTTAAAGTTGAATCCGCACCGCCGCCAACTCCCCAAGGACAAACGATACTGATTTTTCGCTCGAATTTCCATTCGGCACCGGCTGCCATAGCACCGCAGAAAATAAACGATACTGCAAGCAACGTACAAATAACTTTTTTCATGAAATAATACCTCCTGAAAAAATTTTTAGATAAGTATAATTAAATTAATTTGAATTTTATCATAACATGCTAAAATTTTTATAAGTATATTTAATATTTTTTGTAAAGGAGAAATTTTTTCATGGCTTTAGATTTTATGAGTTTATTAGGCTCAATGGTTTCAAACAGCATGACATCTCCGACTCAAACTTCGAGAATGTCAAATGCCGGCGGAGGTATTCAGGATCTTTTAGGTTCTTTAATGGGTGCAGGTCAAACCGTTAAACAAAAAGTCGGCGGTGATAATTTAGCTGCGGGCGGAATCGGTGCGTTGCTCGGTGCTTTAATGGGAGGCTCAAAAAGTACTACTGCAAATACTCTCGGCGGTGGAATGATGGGTTTGCTCGGAATGATGGCGTTCAAGGCGTTAAAAAATTCAATGGGCGGAACTTCAACACAGCAAAACGTTCAAGCTCAAAATTACAATTACGATACTTACGTCCAGCCTACTCCACAGCAACAGTCAAGCGATGCAGAAATAATTTTGTTGGCAATGATTGACGCTGCAAAATCTGACGGACAAATCGACGCAAACGAATTTAATAAAATCGTCAGCAATCTGCAAAAATCCGGAATCGGTCAGGAAGGCGTTAATTATGTAATTGAAAAATTGAAAAGCCCAATGGAAACCGCAAAAATCGTTTCGGCAGTCAAAGGTCGTCCAGATCTTGCGGCACAGGTTTATTCAGCATCATTAATGGCGATTGATGTTGACACTGAAGCAGAAAAAAAATATCTTGAGAAACTCGCAAAGGCTATGGGATTAAATTCAAACGTTGTTAGAAATATTGAACAGTTGACAAGTGCAAATTCCCAGAGTTATGAATGCTAAGATTTTTTCTTGATTAAGTCATCAATCAACCTGTTAAATAATTCGTAACCTTTTTCAGTCGGAGGAAGTTCGATTCTTGTTCCGTCTGACTCGTAAACTAACATTCCCGAATTTTTGCTGCTTCGTGAAGGTTCGGGATTTTTTTCGACATTTCCGACAGCGACAATATCCTCCGGCATTACTCCGAAGATTTCGGCAAGTTCAGAAATTTTAGCCCCGCTCGGTGAAGTTTCTCCGGCTTCCCAGCGTCTCAAAGTTGCGATTGAGATTTCCATTTTTTCGGCGAGTTCAATTTGTGTCAGTCCGGATTTTTTTCTGTAATATCTTAAATTTGATGCTAATGCCATTTTTATACACCTTTTCATAAAAGATTTAATTTTGTATTATAATATCAAAAAATGAATTTTGAAACTCTCAGAAAGGACAGAAAAAATATTTTTTGCCACTACATTTGCCACTACAAAAATATTTATTTTAATCTGTTATGACAACAATTTATAACGACATCAAAAAAAACATAATTCAAAATTTCAAACCCGATTCAAAAATCTCAAATTTGATATATTTCGACAGTATAAATTCAACAAATACTTACGCAAAAGAAATATCTCACGAAGCAAAACACGGAACTTTAATCGTAGCTGATAAACAGACTCAAGGACGGGGACGAAGCGGACACACTTTTGAATCTCCTTCGGGAACAGGTTTATACATGACTCTGATATTGAAGCCGAAAATCGAAATTTCAGAATTTCAAATGATCACGATCGCCGATGCAGTTGCTGTATGCCTTGCGATTGAAAATTTGTATCCTGCCTCAAAAGACGAATTAAAAATTAAATGGGTTAATGACGTTTTATTCAGAGGGAAAAAAATTTCGGGAATTTTGACCGAAGCCGTAAATTTTAATGGCAAAGTCGAAAGTATTGTAACGGGAATCGGAATCAACATAACAACTCACAAATTTGAAGGAATTTTTAACGCAGGAGCAATATTTGACGAGGGCGAAAAAATTTTATTCAGCCGTGAAGAACTTTGTGCAAAAATCGCCGATTACATAATGGATTTCGCCGAAGATTTGAATAACCCCGAAATAATTTCAGAATATCGCAGACGTTCGATTTTGACGGGAAAAAATATTTCATACATCAAGGGAGACACAAAATTTTTTGCTGAAGTCTTGGGAATTAACGATGACGGAGGGTTAATAGTCTTAAATCAAAACTCTGAAAAGGAAATTTTAAGGTCTGGCGAAGTTTCAATGATACGATAATCGCTCTAAATAAATGCTATAATACGGAATATTTTAATATTTTAGTTTCGGAGGAATTTTTTATTATGGCTAAATTTTGTGATTTCTGCGGAAGAGGCCCTGTGTCCGGAAATGCCGTAAGTCATTCAAACAGACATACTCGTAGACGTTGGAATATTAATCTTCAGACTGTAAGAGTTGATGCCGGCGACGGTGAATTATTAAAGGTCAAAGTCTGCACGAAATGTTTGCGTTCAGGTTTCGTCAAGAGGGCTGTAAATGCAAATTAAGAAGTGCGAAAATTTTTGCTCTGATTCCGCAGTTGATTCGCTTTTATTATTGATGAGCGAAGAGGACTGCGGGGAGCTTTCTTCCCTGCCATCACAGCTTTCAAATCTTATCCCAACAATAAAAGAATTAATTTCACGAAAAGATTTCACGGGTAAAAAAGGAAAATTATTCAGGCTTTCGTTATTCGATTCAAATATCAAAAATTTATATTTAATCGGGCTTGGAAAATCCGAAAAAATTAACTTGAATTTAATTCGTGATTCTTTAGCGTGGGGATTTAGGACAATCGGAAGGGATCGCAATAAAAATGTTGCAGTGATTCTTGACCGTTTCAAAAAATGCGGAAAATTATCATTTGCATTAGGCGAGGCAGCAGGAATTTGCGGTTATGTTTTCGACAAATACAAAACTAAAGACGAAAATTACGAACCGTTTTCGTTAAGTGAGATTTGCAGCGATTTATACGAACCCGAAGAATTTGAAAAGGGATTAAAAGTTGCGTCTGCTCAGGTTTATTCGCGTGAAATTGCTAACGAACCAGGCTGTGCAGTATGGCCTGAAACATTAGCTGAAAAAGCCGAATCTCTTGCAAAAGAATATAATCTTGAATGCGAAATCTGGGACGAAAACAAATTGAAATCCGAACGCATGGGAGCATTGTTAGCAGTTGGATCAGGTTCAAAGAATCCTCCCCGATTGATTCATTTGACATACAAACCTGCTAATGCGACAAAGAAAATTGCTTTTGTTGGAAAAGGAATTACATTTGACAGCGGCGGACTTGACATTAAACCTGATAATTTCATGCTCACCATGAAAGGCGATAAAACAGGTGCATGTAACGTTCTTGGAATCATGAAAGGCGTTGCAGAATTAAAATTGAATGTCGAAGTTCACGGATTTTTATCAGCAGCCGAAAACATGCCTTCGGGAAGTTCATACAGACCTGACGACATAATCACTGCAAGAAACGGGAAGACAATCGAAATCAACAACACTGACGCAGAGGGAAGATTAGTACTTGCAGATGCCTTGTGCGTAGCAAGCGAATTAAAACCCGACGTAATTATCGACATGGCAACATTGACGGGAGCATGTGCAGTTGCTTTAGGAAAATGGAGAGCCGGATTATTCTGCAACGATGACGAACTCGCAAATAAAATTCTAAAATCTTCGGACAACAGCGGGGAATCTTATTGGAGAATGCCTCTTGAGGACGAACACATCGCTGAAACGTTGAAATCGAAATTTGCTGATTTAACAAATTGCGGAGAGAGATACGGCGGTGCGATATTTGCTGCGTTGTTCCTGAAGGAATTTGTCGGCGAAAAAATTTCATGGGCTCACATGGATATTGCCGGAGTTGATTTTAACGATAAAGAATACGGCGTGTACTCAAAGGGTGCGAGTGCATTCGGTGTAAGGACATGCCTTGACTACGTAATGAATTTGTAAATTTTTAAGTTATGCCTCTCTGTCAATAAATCAAAACAGGGAGGTATAAAAATAAATACTTCTTTTATTACATCACACACATAAAAACATTTTCAATATTTGACTTTGATATAATAATTTTCACGAGGGGCTCGGAAGCGGGCAGGGGTCGCTTCACTACGGGAAACTTTCCCCCCTGAGAAATCTGGTGATATTGCTTGAGTAATAACAAAAAGCGTAAATCTCGGAAATCAAAGGCAGTGAAGAGACTTATCCGGAAGATTTGTTTATTCTTCACTGTCCTTTCTTGGTTGATGAGTTTTATCCTTACAGCATTATTACTGTGGGATAGACTTTTCGGCTAAGCCGAGACTAAATTCTTCTAATTAGGGAACAACTCCCCTCACTGTTGTCCCTATTCTACCACATTACACGCTTAAAAACATTTTCAATATTTGACTTTGATATAATAATTTTCACGAGGGGCTCGTCATGAGAACACGGCTCATCAAAACGAGGAAGTCCTCCGTGTGGAAAGCTGGTGATGTTATGGCAAGAAAAAATAAGGCTGTACGCTCCAGAAAGAAACAGCGGCAAACCTTCCTCCCCAAGATGAAGAAATTTGCCGCCTTTCTCTATTGGCTTGCGAGTTTCATTCTTATAGTCTTAGAACTATGGGATCGCCTCGCAGGTTAGCGTACGAGAATATTTATTTCTAAATTAATAGGGAACAACTCCCCTCACTGTTGTCCCTATTCTATCACATTAAACACTTAAAAACTTCGGCAAAATATTTTCCAGTTCTTCAAATTTGTATTCTCCAACTGTCTCGCCGTTCTTAAATAATAATGCTCCGCTGGGAGTTCCGGCAATTCCGAATTGTGCGTGCTTTGCTTCTTTGGGGCCGTTGACTTCACAACCCATAACCGCAACTGAAATTCCGTCAGGAAGATTTTGCAATAACGGTTCAACGATTTTTACAAGCCTCATGACATCTGCCCTTCGTCTTCCGCATGTAGGACATGAAATT
>JAFSKE010000083.1 GCA_017449135.1 Synergistaceae bacterium | reverse complement strand
GATTATATTTCGTCGGCTGGCCTGCGTGTCCTGTTAATAATGTTCAAGACGCTGCCTTCAGGCGGATTCAAAATGTTCAACATTAAACCGGCTGTCCAGGAAATATTAGAAACAACAGGATTCGATTCTGTCTTTGAGAGGGGACGCGGTAAAAAGCCGTGATTATTCCGGGCTTGAGCGTCCAGAATATTTTGTTGTTTAAGGACATCATCAAGAGCAGTTACGAAATCTTTTTTTCACACAGCCTTGTTAGCGGGAAGGTTCATAATCTTCCTAAAATAGGAAGTTCAGGGATACTTGACTTTCACGCTATCTTATATTAAAATAAATAGCGTGGAGGTGTTTTTAGTGAATAAATTTGAGATTCTTAATGATTTAATTAAAGTAGGATATTTACAGACGGCTGTGGCTGTCCAGCATGGAATTTCAAAAACATTACTGTCAGATTATGTAAAAAAGCAGAAGCTGGAGCGCATAGCACACGGCATTTATGCCTCTGAAGAAAGCTGGCCCGATATTTTTTACCTTTTATATTTGAAGAGTAAAAGAATTATTTTTTCATTTGAAGCAGCGTTGTATCTTCATGGACTTATTGACCGAGAACCCTCCCATTTAACAGTAACTGTTCCGAATGGTTATAACGATGCTCATTTGAAAAAAGACGGCATTAAAGTCATTCATTCAAAATGGTATACACTTGGCGCATCTGTAACTAAAACAAATTATGGACATGAAGTTCCTGTGTATGATAGAGAAAGAACGATTTGCGACATAATCCGCAGAAAAAAAGACATTGAGATTCAAACATATCAAACCGCATTGAAGGAATATATGGGAAGCAAAGGAAAGAATTTGTTAAATCTGATGCGCTATGCTAAAGAATTTAAAATTGAAAGTCTCGTCAGAACATACGCGGAGGTAATGTTATGATAAAGACGGCAACTCAATTAAATGACGAAGTATTAGTTAATCGCATTGGAGATGTGGTAATGCTCATGCCTAAAGTCGATCAAGCTAATCGTTGGCATAATTTGCTGGCAAGTCTTGATATGTTCACAGATGATTATTTTGCTGAACGACTTGAGCCTTTGTGAAAGGACATAACATGAAGATTAGAGAGACTGATTATCCTCCTGAAACGATTGAAGCCCTTCAGGAAACGTTTGATATTGAAGCTGGAAAAATACCGGCGAAGCGTTATCATTCTTCTCAAGAATTATTTGATGCAAATTATGGCAGAATAAGGCAAGATTGCGGAGAGAGTCTAGGACATAGGGAAGAAGAAAAAATGCATGTGTTAGATAAAAAAAGGATTTCTATAACTTCAAAACGCCAATTGACAATCCCGCAAAAATTTTATTCAGAGCTGGGGTTTGGCAGTGAGGCGATGTGTACGCTTCTTGACGGGGCTTTAGTAATTGAACCAGTAGAAAGTGTGCCTAACGGCGAATTTGATGATTTAATATTAGCTGATCTGATTAAAGAAGGTTACGAGGGAGATGCTCTTCTTGCAGAATTTAAAGCAAGACGGGCTCGAGTTCGTCCGGCTATGGAGATGATGGAAGATATTGTTGAAACGGGCTCTAGAGAAATTTTTTATGATGATTTGAAACGCTATTTACAAAGTTTTAGCCCTACTGACTCGTTCCCCGTTAACGATTAAAACTCACACAGGGGTCTGCGGCCCTTATGAACGTAACGAATTTTCACAAAGCCTTGTTAGCAGGAACGTTCATTACATATGCCCTTCTTCTTCACGACGTGACATGGTAATCCATTCGGCGACAGCTTCGTCAGTTCCGAGACCAACAGCTTCACCTTTGCTCGCCATGTGCTGCTGAAATCGTTGAAGAGCATAAATGGCGGAGTTCATAATTTTTACTTCGTTGCCATCAACCACAAACGTTACGCGATCACCGGCATCGATACCGAGTCTGGCTCGGACATTTTTGGGAATAGTAACTTGACCTTTGGACATAACTCTTGCGTCGTCTACAAAAGATGCAGTATTAGTTGCTAACATAAGTATTTACCTCCTTCTGACAGTCTTTATGGCATCGGTAATATCTTCTTCTGTCAGGCCTACTTCTTTCGCCCAAGCAGCAGTAGCGTCCATGAGTGCTCTGAATTCTGAAATGTCTGGTCGGGGAATCGGTTTAAGAAGAATATTTGAACCATCACTAAAAACCACTAGAGGACGACCCGACTCAAGATTGAGCTGCTCTCGTATCGTTTTCGGTATAACGACTTGCCCTTTTGAAGAAACGGTTGTTACATAACACATAAATAATACCTCCTAAGTAAGAATTTCTTACATTATAATACTTAGATGTTTATATGTCAAATTTGCTTATGATTGAGAGGTAAAAAAAATACAGGAGGTATATACATATGAATGGAATTAGCAGTTTGCCAAAGTTTCTTGAAGGGGAACCATTGCCATGCGGATATTTAGAACCGATAAATCCGCATGTTGATCCGCCTCTCTTGCCAGAAACACAATTTACAAGAAGCGAAGCTCAGGCTGTGATTGATGAGCTACGAGCTGAAGCAGCTCATCTTCCGGAAATGACATTGGAAGAAATTAATGAAGAAATCAGAGCAGCTAGAGCACAAAGATGAGATATTTACCAAAATTTCTTGAAGGGGAGCCGTTACCATGCGGATATTTAGAACCGATAAATCCGTATGTTGATCCGCCTGTGTGTAACTTTAATTTAGGAGCATTACTTGATTACGCAGAAAAGCAAGGTAAAAAATGTTGGGATTTAACAAAAGAAGAAGTTGCTCAATTTAGAACATTTAACAAAAATAATAACTAAGCGATTTGATTTTGAGAGGGAATCGTGATAAAATTTAATAAAATTAATAAAAGAGGTAAGGTGATTTTTATGAAAAAGATATTTGCTTTAACAACACTATTAATCGCATTCTTTGCTATTCCGGCTCTTGCTGAAACACAAAGTCTCTTTATTGAAGGGGATCACGGTAAACTTGCTGCTGTACTACAAATTCCAGATAGTAATTCAAAATGCCCAATCGTCATTATTTGTCATGGTTTTATGGGTAAAAAAGATTCTCCTTTGCTGGAGAACTTAGCTAATGATCTTGAAGCTGCGGGTATCGCATCAATACGTTTCGATTTTAACGGACACGGCGAAAGTGAAGGACGTTTTCAGGATATGACAGTTCCCAATGAAATTGAAGACGCAAAAAAAGTGTTTAATTTTGTGAAAGATATGAATCGCTTTTCATCAATTTCAATAGCCGGTCATTCACAAGGTGGAGTTGTATCAAGCATGGTCGCAGGAGAATTAGGCGCAGACAACATCAAAGCTGTAGCACTTTTTGCTCCGGCAGCAGTTCTGAGAGATGATGCAATTCGAGGAAATGTTTTTGGAGTTCAGTTCAATGCGTTAAATCCTCCTGAGTATGTAGAGATTATGGGACATAGAGTAGGCAGAAATTATTTTCTACTCGCAAGAGACCTCCCAATTTATGAGACGGCAAAAAAATATCAAGGTCCTGCATGTTTAATTCATGGCACAGGAGATATAATTGTACCGTATACTTATAGCTCTCGTTATCATGAAATCTGGAAAAACAGTGAAATTCATATTATTCCTGAATGGGATCATGGCTTTAGGGGACATGAAGCTGAGACAGCTAAAATTGGCGCGGAATTTTTCATTAAGCATTTGAAGTAAATTATGACAGCCTTTTGCAAAATATTCATTCCTGAAACAAACCTTCAGATTTTGCAAGAAAATTCTGATCCCTTTTATAGCGAGATCAACCAATCTCACTTAATGAAAGCCATTCAGCAGCTCAAAGAAGGAAAAGGAGTTGCTCACAAGTTGATTGAAGAATAAAATCTTGGGCAGACGATGAGAAAAAGTAGCTATTCAGGGCTGGTTTAGAGATAACGTTCCTCTTTAGCTTCATCAAGCGTCATAGTTTGAGGAAGAATGCCAAATAATGATTCAGCAATTTTCACACGATCTTGCTCACGATCTTGATACGGACTTGCTTGATACGGGCTTGTGAGTTTTGCAACAACTTTTCCGTATTGAGTAATTAGAATGTCTTCTTCTGCAGCAAGAAGAAGATATTTGCCGAGATGAGATTTAAATTCAGTAGCTGTAATTGACATAGTATCACTCCTTCATAAATTTTTAGTTTATCAAAATCGTACGAAAAAGTAAAGAAAATCGTACAGAAGCATCAAATTAATTAAAATTTAATCAAGAGGCAGAGAAGTCCCGTTAAATCGCACGGTTCAGCCCTATGAACGTTCCCAGTAACAAGGGAGTGAATTTTCACACAACCTTGTTAGCGGGAAGCTTCATAAATTAAATGTTTTATCGCTTTATAAGGTACAAGTGCTTTAAATGCTCGAAAATGCTCGGGGAAAAAACAAAAATGAATAAAAGTCGGACAAAAATTTTTAGAGAAAAAATTATGAAAAAACGGAAGTTTAATCAAGAAACGCTCGATGCAATACAGGAGACGCGAGATATTATAAGTGGTAAAATTCAAGCCAAACGTTACGCTTCGGTGGAAGAAATGTTTTCAGACAATGAAGAAGTTTTTTGATGAGCATTAAGGCCTCTCAGTGAAGCTCACAACTTTGTTAGCGGGAAGATATTTGTGCTAAATAGGTTGTTTTTCTCCTAGATTTTTGTTATAATGTTTCTAACAATAATAATAAAACTAAGGAGGAATTAATTATGACAATTGACACAAATACGGTTGTTTCCATGACAGAGGCTAATCAGAATTTTTCTAAAGTTACTCGTGTCGTAGATGCGTATGGCAAGGCCGTAATTTTCAAAAATAATGCTCCACGCTATCTTGTTGTCGATTTTCCAAATAGTATCAACACCGAAGATGCGTTAGCTTCTGCTAACAGGTTCATGGAAATATACGATGAGGCTTTCAAGGAATTAGCTAAATGAATTTTCTTACTCGAAAGCAGATTAGGGGAGTTAAAAAAATCCAATGCCCTGTCCTTGTGAGAGGGGTACGGACACGCGGCTTATGACATCGCACCGGATTATAGAGAATGAAGAAGTTTTTTGAAGGGCATTAAGGCCCCTCAGTGAAGCTCACAACTTTGTTAGCGGGGGACGGGGAGGGACGGGATTCTGCACCGTCTCAAAAATATTCTGCACCGTCTAAAAGTAAAAAATAATAAGGTGATCACATATGGAAGAAGAACTGTGCGCTCAGTCTGTTGAAACCGGACCGGATTATAGATTTTTTGAAGTCCCCCTATCTGATGTAAGCTTGGAAAAGGATGTGGTGGGCGAAGAACTATTACCTCGCGCTCAGTCTGTTGAAACCGGACCTGATTATAGCTTAATAGTAACATTCAGGAACGGAGAACGAAAAAAATATGATGCCAGACCAATGCTTGATGTGCCGATGTATAAGAACCTTAGAAAAGTATTCTCATGTGCTAGGGTTGAACATGGATTTGTAGTCTGGCCAGGCGACATGGATATTGACCCAGATAAATTATATTTACGCAGTACCGCACTGTGAGCAACAGAGTACCCCGCTTGAAGCTCACAGGCGGGTTCCTCGCAATGAGCCTGAATAATCATCCTACATAGGCCCCTACCAATAATTAGGATAAGAGAAGTTAAGATAACGCTTGACAAAATAGGGAGGAAAATGTGGGCGACACGCTTAACTGGGAGTGAAGCTCACAACTTTGTAAGCGTGGACCTCTCCAAGAAAAATAAACAATTTTTAGGCGGAATTAAGGTATTACTTCCGCAATTAAAAATCTGAATTATGATCTTGAATACCGTAAAAAGTATTGAGGCAGCGTGCTGAAGTTTTCGTGTTCAAGATTTTATCATATTTATTTCCGCGAAGGTAATACTATTAAGCAGATGTTTATTGACTTATACCTGATATGATGTATAATAGCCTATAAATTTTAGACGGGAGGGGTAAATAAAATGCTAATCTCATTAAGCGATTATGCAAAACTTCATAAAAAAAGCAGTGATACTGTCAGAAGATTGGCAGAGACCGGCGCATTATTAACTGCTCAAAAAATTGGTCAAAATTGGGTTGTTAATAATCAAGAAGCATATCCTGTAAAGAAAAGGAGTACTGTTATTTCGCTCTTTTCTGGTTGCGGAGGAATGGATCTCGGTTTTGTAGGAGGTTTTAAGTTCCTTGAAACTGAATATCGAAAGACTGGATTTAAGGTCATTTGGGCAAATGAAATAAATTCAGCAGCTTGCAAAACATATCGCATGAATCTTGGCGAATATATCATTGAAGGAGATATTAGTAAAGAAATTTTTAAGATTCCCAATACTGCGGACGTTGTTATTGGGGGATTTCCTTGTCAAGATATATCTATAAATGGCAAGATGCTCGGAATAAAAGGTAATAGAAGCAATTTATATACATACATTGTAGAAGCAGTGAAAAAAGTTCATCCAAAGGTTTTCGTTGCTGAAAATGTTGGAGGCCTTTTATTAAAAGCAAATTCAAACTCTTTCAAAAAAATAATGGAAGATTTTGGGGCTTTAGGGTATAGCATAGATTGTCGTTTATATCATGCAGAAGACTATGGAGTACCTCAAACCAGAGAAAGAGTATTTATTATAGGAACGCGTAGTGATATGCCGGCATTTATCCCCCCTACTCCGACAACGAGTAATATCCCAATTACTGTTAAAGAAGCCATTGGAGATTTAGAAGACCTTGAAGAAAATAAGGCCTTCTCTCATATTTGGAGTAAAGCCAATATTAGTGGGGAGCAAGGTAATAGAAAAATGATAGCTGATAGGCCTGGATATACTATTAGAGCTGAATGTCATGGGAATATTCAATTTCATTATACATTACCGCGTAGAATTTCAATGCGCGAAGCAGCACGTATTCAATCTTTTCCTGATAATTTTACTTTCCCGTGTGGGCTTCGTGAAACTGAAAGACAAATTGGCAATGCCGTGCCCCCAGTACTTAGCTGGTATATAGCCAATGCAGTTAAAAATGTACTGCGAAGGAGTGCTATATATGACAAGTAAAGAGTTTGAGGTGATTCTTGAGCGTTGCTGTGAAATACTCACAACACTTGCACGGTCAGAAGGCTTTAAATCATCTAAAGATTTTGAAAATAGAGTACGAGAAGTTTTATCGAAATTAACCGCGAATGATCCTTCCATAAAAGTTGATTTTAACGCACACGCACAAGCATTTCCAGATATAGCCATGGGGGAATATGGAGTTGAGGTTAAATACACTACAGCGGATACATGGAGAAGTATCGCAAACAGCGTATTAGAAACACAGCGGATCGAAGGAGTTAAATATATTTACGTTATTTTTGGTAAAATGGGCGGGGAGCCTAAAGTTCGCTGGGGAGAATATGAAAACAGTGTTATACATGTTAGAACATCACACGTTCCAAGATTTGAGATCGAAGTTGCTCCTGAAGAAGAAAGAACAAGAGAATCTCTATTCAAAGTAATGGGAATTCGTTACGATGTATTCAGAAAACTTGATATGTCTGAAAAAATGAAATATATAAGGGCTTATGCCAAGAAGATTCATCCAAATGAGCAGTTATGGTGGATAGACGATGAAGCTGGATTAATAGAAGAAGCAGAGAGAAAAATCTTTGTAGAAACTTACCAAACTCTTGGACAAACACTAAGTGAAACTATGAAAGCCTTCGCTACTAGATTTCATAAAGATGAACATGATGCAGAAGAACTTGTTAAAAAATACTGGAAAACGAATTTTTAACGTATCAATCAAACTCATAGATCCTAACCTCAAGAGCTACACTGTTGATGAAGCGTTTGCTTGAAAAGTGCTCCCCCAGCTTACATAGTAGTGAAGCTCACAGCGGCAACGGAACAGCGGCACAGAAAATGTGAGCGAGTGAAGCTCACAGGTTTTGTAAGCGGGGGGACGGGGACGGGATTCTGCACCGTCTCAAAAATATTCTGCACCGTCTCAAAAAGTAAAAAAAGCAATAAAGAGCAGTAAAAAGTAAAGCAATAAAAATATACGGGGTTGAAGGTTCCCGCTAAAAAGTGATT
>JAFSKE010000001.1 GCA_017449135.1 Synergistaceae bacterium | reverse complement strand
TGATGGAAATATCGTCTATGTCGGCAGAAATGACTTTCAAGTTAAAATTCGCGGACTACGTATTGAGCTGGGTGAGATTGAAAACGCTATCTCTGCCATAGATGGCATAGTACAAAGTGTTGTAATAGTCCGAAAAGATAACACAGGCCGACAAATAATCTGCGCTTTCTATACAGGAAAAGAATTTCCGGCAAAAGAAATACGTGAAATAATTGGTCAAAAGTTACCGAAGTATATGCTTCCTCACATTTTCACTCATTTAGAGAAAATGCCTCTCACACCCAGCGGCAAAATTAGTCGTAAATCTTTGCCTGACGTAGATTTAAGTCAGATTATCACAACTACCGAATACATTGAGCCTGAAAACGAACTTGAAATCAGGCTTGCCGCGCTTATGGAAAAAGTACTTGAATATTCTCCAATAGGAAGGAACGATGACTTTTTTGAACTCGGCTTCGACAGCTTAAAAGCAATTATGTTTACTTCAATTGCACATAATGACGGAATTAATTTTAATTTACAAAATGTCTTTGATTATCCGACTATACGACTGTTAGCAGAGTATATTAATGATGAAAATAAGCAACAAATTTCTTATGCGAACTTTGATTTTACTGAAATTAACAAAATTCTTACTAAAAATACGATAGAAAATATACAAACACCGCAAGCTGTTTCTGTTGGAAACATTCTTCTAACAGGAGCTACAGGCTTTCTCGGTAGTCATATTCTGTCGGACTATTTAGAATGTGATAGCGGTATAGCTTATTGTTTAGTACGAGGTAAAAATCAAGCAGAAAGCGAAAGACGGCTTACAGAAATATTAGAATTTTATTTTGGAAAAAAATACAATGATTGCGAACGTATTCAAGTAATATGCGCTGATTTACAAGATGAACGATTTGGCCTCACTGAACTGGGTTATAAAAATTTATCATCTTGTGTAAATACGGTTATTAACGCCGCCGCAACGGTCAAGCATTACGGTTCGTATTCGTATTTTCACTCGGTGAATGTTGAAACTGTAACACGATTGATTGACTTCTGCGTCTCTTCTGATGCAAAACTTATTCACATCTCTACGGAAAGTGTTTCAGGTAATGATTCTGTTGAAGACTTTATTAGATATGATAACGTGAGAAGCAAAATTTTTTACGCAAGTGATCTTTATATTGGGCAGAATCTTGAAAATGTTTACGCTTTGAGCAAATTTGAAGCTGAGATAGCTGTTTTGAAAACTATGAACAAAGGGCTTCGTGCTAACATCATGCGAATGGGGAATCTGACAAACCGTTATAGCGATGGAGTGTTTCAGATTAATTATGAAACAAATGCTTTCTTAAAACGGTTTAAGGCGTTTTTAGGTCTTGGAATGATACCTGATTATCTACTTGGACGCTATGTAGAATTCACACCTATCGATGAAGCGGCTCATGCAGTTATGACAATAACACGCCATTTCAGCAATGAGCAAACTGTCTTTCACATTGAAAACTACAAACGGCTTCTTTTGGATAATCTTATTGTTATTCTCAAAAAGCTGGGTTACGAGGTTGCTATTATGGAAGGAGCAGTTTTCACTAAAGCATTGTTGCAGACTATAAAACAAAAAGAAATTAAATATATTTTTGAAGCGTTCATCAATGACATGGATACTAATAATAGGCTTGCCTTCAGTAATCTCCATATTGATACAGATTTTACTGTTCAATACTTAAAAAGTCTTGGATTTGAATGGTCGAAGATTGACTTAGAGTATTTGAAAAAATATATGGAATATTTCAGAAAGAAGGGATATTGGAAAACATAAACTGCAAAAATGTCTTGAAAAATTTATCATTTAAGGAGGAAATAAAATGAAGGAAACATTAGTAAAACAAGCCATAATTGGCATACGTTCATACGTTTCATATGTACGTAAACAAAACAAAGTTAAAAGACATCTTTTTTCACTGACAACTGCTGAGAAAGATCTTTTAATTTACGTATATAATCGCTCAAAAAACGTATCAAATGCGGTATATATACCGTACGATTATACTATTGCAACAGACTTGAAGTATAAAAGAATTTTAAGACGGTATAAAACTATTCCTACTAAAATAGTTCGTCTAAAAGGTACTACAGATTCAAAATATTGTTTTATGTACGGGATACGAGATTTACCCCGAAAATTTATAGAAGATGGCAAAATCAAAGATACAAATTTTCCGAGTGCAAAGTTGTGTGATTATTTGGACAAGTATCAATAAATAAGATTTTTTATAGGCGATTCTTTTTAATGAGTCGCCTATATTCTTTATTGTTTTTTTGAAAAAACAATAAAAGCTTCCTCTAAATTAAAGGGCTTAAAGGAAGCTTGATGCGTCATGAATGTAGTATGGAATTTCTGAAGCTGTTAATCTGTTCGTTGCTCATACCATTTGAACGCATAAAATCGATTGCTGCGTCTAATGTTTCGGAACGGCCTTGTTCTTTACCGCGAACTTCTCCAATAGCAATCCCCTGAGCCATTCCTTGCGCGATAGCTTCATCACGAAATCGTTCTTCAAGCCACGTCAATTCAGCCATGTTATTTTCTCCTTTCAGTTTTTTCAGTTCGTTAAAATATTGTTCTCGTAATTCCTTATCTTCAAGATTAATTAGTCGGTTGACAAGAATAAGAATGCCTGCACGCTCCCTTGTATTTAATCCGAGAGCGTGAAGTTTTCTTGTAATCTTCAGCAAATATTCGAGTTTTATTTTCTGCTTTGTGTCGCTCATGTAATCGTTGTACTTTTTTGCGGCGTAAATGAAACTGTCGAACGGATTATCACTGTTTAATAATTTTTCATCGTTCTGATTGTAGACTTCAAACAAATTATATTTATAAATTAATTCCGTTCCGTATTCGTTAAACTCAAATTTGCCCGGTGTTTCGTCCGAAGGTCGTTTATCCGTTAAAATTGCAAGAGCGACAGGCATACGTCTGTAATGAGCGAAAATTAGACAACAATATAAAATCATTCGGAATGAAATATCTTCACCGCCCTTGCCCTGAACTTCAATATGAAGTAATACCCATTGATTTTTTCCTGACTTTAACGGAAGTTGAACAAGAGTGTCAACGAATTTTGCTGCATTATGTTCCTCGCTTAATGAAACTTGTACCGTGTCTCTTAATTCTTTGTCCAAGAAAGTGAAGTTTTGCGAAAAATCTACGTCCTCGTAAAGTTCTGGCATCATGCGTTTCAAAAGTAAAGGCAGATACTGTTCGACAGCGTCTTTCCAAATTCCGTCTTTATCAACATTCAAAAGATTTCCCTCCTTTTTAAGAAATTGTTATGTTAATTATAAACGGTTTTTGTGTTCTTGATAATTTTTTATTTTATTGAGGAAAGAAATATGATCAATAAAAACTGTTTACATTAAAATTATTTTTGAAATCTAAAATATTTTACGTTACAGAAATTTATAATTCAAAAAAGTAATATATAATATAAATAATTTATAAGAAATATACAAAACTGAGGTGATAAAAATAATTCGTATTGCTTTATCAAATCAAAAGGGTGGAGTGGGGAAAACAACAACGAGTCTTTGTATTGCGCAAGAATTAAGAAATCGCAGCTTTAATGTATTATTGCACAATGTAACAGTACGAAATTTTACGAAGCTCAAACGCTGGAACAAGCTACCGTTCTTGATATTTTTTGCGGAGACAAGTTGGCTGTGAATTGTATTCAACACACACCGAAGGGCGACATAATTGCTTCTGATAAATTACTGTCTGACGCTGAAAACATGGTAAAAGTTGATGAACGAAGGTTTACTCACCTAAAACGCTCGTTAAAGTCAGTCGATAAACATTATGACTTCGCAATAATTGACACACCTCCTGCAATAGGAGTTGCTTTGAAAAATGTTCTTGCTGCGACAGATTATGTCATAATTCCTGTTGAAGAATCTGGGTGGTCATTGGATGGACTTATGGATTTTGCTGAAGCCATCGAACTTGCACGAGATAATAATGAAAATTTGAAAGTCATGGGTATATTAACAGTCAAGGCAAAAGGACGGACTCGAAAATCTAAACGAATGGGAGAATTTGCGGCTAATCTTGCAGAAAAATTAGATACTAAATGTTTCAGCACAAAAATCCGTGAGAGTATATCGTGTACGGAAGCCTTGACAGAATATTACGTACCGTTGAACGAGTACGCACCAAATAGTACAACAATGCAGGACTATAAAAATTTTGTTGATGAAGTTTTGGAGGAAATTTCAAATGGCTAAGGGAATTTATACTAACAAGGCGGCTCAGAGTGTTGCTGAATTTAGACACGAAGTTGAAGTTTTACCGTCTGCTCCAAAAAAGAATAAAAGCGGTCGTCCTACAAAAGGTAAAGTTCATAAAATTTCATTAGCGATTCCAGTAGAACTTTATGAGGGAGTAGAATTTGCCTCATACTTTTTCAGGGGAAACATAACGGCATATATAAATAATTTGATTCGTCGAGACTTAGAAAAAAATTTTGAAAAATATCGAGAATTTAAGGCAATGATGGATGAAATGAATAGAACATTATAAAAACTGAGAACTTTTGATTAATATTCAAATCATAATTTCAGTTCTGACTTATATTTATAATAAGTATTGGGGCTTACGTGAAGCTTTCTTGATTTTTCGTTCGGGTCGGTGGTCATGTTAATAATTGCGATGACTTCACGGTCGGAGTTTGTGCCGCGAAAATCTTTGCTGTACTTCAAAATTAATTGCTGGACAGGAAATTTTTTCCTGATTTTTAGCTTCGCGCCGGATTTTTGACCGATTTGTTTTCCGTTACGCCGGGCGGTTTCAATTCCCTCACGAGTCCGCTGATGTAAATCGTCAACTTCTTTTTGGGATTGCTCAAACGCAAGCTGAACTTGTCTGTGCGCTAAAGTTAAAATATAGTCATTTAAGGCATCAAGGATTGATTTTATGAGTGCGTTTGTTGCTCCATCGCCGGAATTAAGATTGAGCGAAATTTTTTTCTCTTGAAGCGTTTTTCTGTAAGTTGACGTGTTAATGTGAGGCTCTTTTAAGAATATTAGTTCAACGCCGTTATTGTGAACTACCCCCGCTTATAGAAGCGGGGGCTTCCTAATTCATCGAGGTCAGCGTTGCAACATTTTTGTTCATGTTCCCGTCTTACGTCCTCTCCAAAGGCGTTGATTCCCTGCGTCCCACAGGTATTTTTATTTATTTTTGACAACAAAATCATATTTCGGGCTGCGTGAATGTCCCCGTCTTCTCTGTAACCGCATTGACATTCAAAAATCCTGTCTGAAAGTGTAATGTCTTTATTTATTCTTCCACACTTGGGGCAGGTTTTTGTTGTTGCAACACTTTTCGGCAAAACTACAACTCTTTCATTTCTTATTAATTTTGCTTTCACAAGTCCTAATATTGAATGTTGAATTTTTTTAAGGCGTTCCGTTTCTCCAACAAATACTTTTATTTTCTTTCCTTCTGACGTTGTTATTGAGGTTTTAATTCCCATATCGATTCCGATTTCCGGTTTATATTTTTTAATTTCATCTCCCTTAGTTTTGAAATGTTGTAACTGCAACGTAATAACCGTCAGGGAGATTCAATAATTTTGCGTTTGCAAATTCAATTCCCGGTATGTCAAAAAACTGTTCAGCTCCTTCAATTTTTATCGGACGTTTTATCCCCTGAATTTTTATGTGCCTTTTATCACAGAATTTATAAGTATTTCCGTATTGCTGAAGATTTATTGATTCATAATTTGATTTATATTTTAGTGTTCCGATTTTTCGACCGTGTTTTTTCATCGCTGAAAGGGATTTTATGTTATGCTTTACACCTTGAATTACTGACTGTTTCATCTGAGAACTTAAATTTTCAAGCTCACGGATTACAGGCTGTTTGTCTTTGTCCAGTCCTTGAACCGTTGTGATTTTATCATCATATTCATTAATGTCGTGAAAGTTTGAGAATGTTAGCACGTCATTATACAGCCATTTTGCCTCAACAAAAATCATTTTCAGTTGTGTTTTTTCAAATTCGTTGAGATGCGAAAAATCTATTTTTACTCGAAAGACTCTGCATTTTTGACTCTGCCTCCTCAGCCGAGTTTCTTTACCCTTTTCACGAATCCTGTTATTTTTTGCAAGTCTTTCTTCTTCCGTCATTTTTCTCACTACGTGTTATTATACATGAAAGCGCAATTCATCTCCCACTTGTAAAAGTGGGAGTCTTCTTGCGAATCATGATAAACTAAACAAGAACCGTACTTTTATGTCCGTTCAGCTAATTCCTGTAAGCACACTAAGCTGCTGACCCTGAAATGTCTTCTCAGCCAAATAATTATTTGGTCTTGCGTCAAATTGTCAGGTATTACTACATCTGATTTAATGCTTTTATAGATATTTCTCTCTTCCGCTTGAATAGTATCCTCTTCGTGAAGACTAAGAAACTCTGAATCATAATTTGCCTGCAGATTCAGCCAAAATGAACTCGGAACTCCTAACGCATACTCAAGCCCAGATGCTAATTTTTTAGAAATATCTTTCTTTCCGTGAATTACATCGCTTAAAAACGGCTCGGATACTCCTGCTCTTTGCGCCAATTCTTTCTGAGTAATTTTACGTTCTTCCAAAATATCCGAAATTGTTTCACCAGGGTGAATTAACAAATCAGGAGATATACCATGTTTGTTTGCCACCATGATAATCAACTACTCCTTCCATTATAATTTCTTCACAAATAATCACAGCTTTGCCGTTATCATAAGGTTTCACTATCAGCCTTACATTTCCTGTAACATGAATAGAATATTTTCCTGCCTCTTGCCCTTTAAGCGGTTCAGGATGCCCCAGTCCTAACGAAAGAAAATCGCCGAACGTTTCAGCAGCTTTCATTCTGTCAATATGCTTTTTGATATTCCTTACCCATTCAGCAGGAATTTTTTTCTTCATTTCGCTGTAATCGCTAAAATACTTTTCCATACGTTTATTTGCGTACTTTATTATCAAAAAAACACCGCCAAATATTAACTAATTAGTTAATATTTTATCATAAAATTTACAATAAAACTTCATTGTCGGCTTAACTTGAAATTGCAATAAATTTTTAGTGTCATTATTTCAAGCTGAACATATAAGTTGAAATAAGAGGATTAAAAGTGACCACTTTTGAGCTTTTTTCTTTTTTGCCGTATAATATTCAATTATGTTTACTCAATTCTTTTGCTCATTTTGGAGGCGATTTTTTTGATTTTCGGTTACGCTCGTGTAAGCACCAACGGTCAAGCACGTGATGGCAATTCTCTTGAAGTTCAGATTAACGCTCTTCGTGAAGCTGGTGCAGAAAAAATTTTCTCGGACGTTTTCAGCGGTTCAAAAAATAATCGTCCTGAACTTGATAAACTTTTGAAAATAATTCAATCCGGCGACACCTTAATTATTACGAAGCTCGATAGAATTGCCCGCAGTCTCATTCAAGGCATTCAGCTTCTCGAAAACCTTAACGACAAAGGCATAATTATTGACGTTCTTAACATGGGAATCATTGACAACTCACCCACAGGAAAACTAATCCGAAATATCATGCTGTCATTTTCCGAATTTGAACGCGACATGATTATCCAAAGAACTCAAGAAGGCAAAACAATAGCAAAACAAAATCCTGACTTTCATGACGGCCGTCCGAAAAAATTTTCAAGAACGCAAATTAATCATGCTTTAGAGCTGCTCCAAACTCATTCATATAAACAGGTTACCGCCATGACTGGAATTAGTCGAGCAACACTCGGAAGAGCTAAAGCAAAACAAAAATCAAAATCTCCTTAACATACTTAACATAACCTCCTACGTTTACGCTTACGTTTCCCTCTTCCTCTTCTCCGTTTAAGGAATGGGAAATCCTCAAATACCAAACGACAAGAACTCAACACCCTAAACAAAAGACAAGAAAAATAATTAAAAGAAAAACTTAAAAACGCGCAACGATATAACTTTTTCCGAAGAATTAATAATAAATACAAATGATGAATACAAAGAGCGATCAAGAGAGCGCTCATAATATATATACACCAGTCTAAATTATTTTTCGGGATTCCAGACTCAAATTCTAAAATTGAATCAGAAATAACTGAATCATTTTCTTTTTCAATTTGAGCAGGTAATTTCCCAACTTTTTTCCAGTTAAAATATGTCGCTCGACAGATTCCTAATTTCTCCCAAGGCTTTTCTCTCTCTTGAGTGTGTTCTACAAGCCATTCCTCACGTGGTTGATGTTTTCTTGCAGTCGCACGAACTCCGATTAGCAACACTTTCATATGTTTCTGGTATTCAGGCGTGATTTGAAGTCTGCTTATCAAAAATGCTGTTGTCGCTGAATAATTTTTTGTGTACGCTGTTTCAAGCGTTTTAACCGTGCATTCTGTCGAAAATTGAAGCCCGCAGAATCTTATTAACTCCTCTGCCTTCGTCTTAAATTCTTCATACGTCGTTATGAGTCCAGCCTGTTTCGCAAATACTAACGCCCAGAAACAACATAATTCTCTCGTATTCTGCGGAATTTCGCCGTTCTCTAACTTCTGAAGTTCAAGGAATTTTACTATGTCTGCAAAACGCATGAGAGCCATCGTCTGAAAATCTCCGTTGAATTTCCTCATTGAATTATTCGGAGCTTTCTGAAATTTTTTGCTCACTTCTTCAGGAAATGCTATCTTACGGACTAATTCATGTTTTGCCTTCTCCGCCGCGTTTTTCTCTTTTCCTTCTTTCGCTTCTTTCTGCGAGTAGGGCAATACCGCTTTTGCAAGTCGGTTAAATGTGTAGCGTTTCGTTAATTCACTGTACTCAAGTCTTGCTATTTCTCCGTCGTACTCAAAGCCCGGTACTGGTAATAACGCTGTAGCTTTCAAGTATTCTGAATCGTCCATCGCTCCCCAATCTGAAAAATGGCGGCAAATAAATTCCTGAGTAACCTGCCACCTTGATAACGCCCGCCCTGTCAGAATTGATTGATAAGTCCATTCGACAAGCAGCGTATTACCGATTTTAATTATCTGGTTCGGTTCTTGGAAACCTACTCCACGATATTCATGACAACGATTAAAAATATTTTTTTTCTGTTCCTCAAACGTATCTCCGGGACAATGGGACAGCATGACGTAATTACACGGAATCCACTCGATTGCTTCCCTTTTCTCTGAAATTTCCTGTTCTTTTAGTTCAGATAATGAAATTTTCAAATTCGGCGTTCCGTAAAGTAATTTCAGGGTATTATGAAGTTGGTACGTCTCAATCCATTTTCTGACTCCTGAAATTTCTGCTGCAAGATACGTCGCATGTAATTTATGATGACGCAACGTATTTTCAAGCCAGTAATAATTATCTGCAAGTCTGTAATTTTCAGAATCATAATCAGCCTTAACCGCAGAATTTGGGCGGAACATCTTTGCTTCTTTAATTGAAAGTTGCGATAATGTTTTCTGCCATTCGGATTTTACAGAATTAATTTCTTCAGGATTTTCTGGACGTGATTTTTCTAATACTTCAACAAGTTCACTCAATGAAATTTTTATACCTGAGAAAAATTCACGGTCAATTACATGAACTGTCCTCTCTTTAATTATTTCGCTATTCTTGTGATTTTCAGTACCTACAAGTCTTAAAACTCGTGCCGCATCTGAACTTGCAGGGTCGGCTCCAAGCGTCTTAAACTGTGAGAGCAATAAATTTTGAGCGTACTTCCATAATTCAAGTTCTGACCTTGAAATCGGTTCATCATAAATCCATTTCAGGTGAACGCCTCCGCCAGAAAATACTACGTCATTCGGTAAAGGGATTTCAAATTTTTCACAGTGAGCTTTAACAAGTTTTTCCCATTCTTCGGGACTCGGATTTTCTATTATTTCCGGCCTGTAAATTACAAGAATTTTGTAATCTAAGTCAACAAAACTTACGTTAATTGAAGCAAAATTATTTACTGTCCTGTTGTTTCGGCTGAAAAATTCCCCCTGTGAGACATAAAAATCGCACAAACTAAATTCAGGCTTGTGAATAAATTTCAGTAAATTTTTACGGAGTTCAAATGCCTGTACCCAACGATTATTCCATTTCCGATTTTCATCTATGAATCCGAAGCAAACCCAATTTTTACTTGACGGGTGAATCCTTAGAACGTCTGCCTCCCAGTCTTTCGCAAGTTCAGAATTATCTAAGCTAAATCTTTCCCACTTCTGATTTTCAATTTCATCGAAAATTTCAGTGCGTTCCTCGCAACGTGTTTCAGGGATTCCGAGTACCCGTTGAATATTTCTGTATGATTCAACCGTTTCACCTTTGTGAATTTCACGAATTATTCTGTCTGCCGACTTCTTTAACGTTTTTCGTGTATCCTTTGAGCCGGGTATTCTAAACATTACTGTTACACATAATTTTTTCGGATCGGCTCCAAGATACCAGAATCTTTCATAAAGTTTCTTCTGGATTCTGTCCCAGTCGTTATTGAATTTTGAATTAAACAGGTCATGCTTGTACAAAATTTTTGTCATTCGGTCGTTCCAGAACCATTTTATTTCAAGACCATCAGGAGTCGAAATTATTTCAGGTTCAGGAAGTCCAAGTTCATGACAGCGTGATAATACAAGCTCTTTGCCCTGTTCAGGTGTAGGCGTAAATTCAAGAGTTGATTTCTTCCAGTTAATAATCAGGAAATTACAGTTAATTGAAGCTACATTGCCCTTGCGTCTGAATCTCGAATAATATTTTGCCGCTGAAATCCAACTGTCTGATTCTCCGTCAAATTTTGGTAATAATCCCCTTCCGTTTATTTCAAGCCATTTATAATTTTTCTTAATTTTTCCTGCCGTTTTGCACTGATAATATCTGTATTCCTCACACGAACAATTTTCATCGTTTATAGCACATGCAAGATTATCAAGCCAATTTCTTGCTCTTTCTTCAATGTCTCCCCCCCTTATTCTTTTTACTTCATTCTGTGCTATAATCTTAGCCGTTATAATTCTAATTGTTCTCCGTCCTTTTTTATTAAAATTAAAATTATAAATTTTATAAATTGCTACAATTTTAACATATGACGGAGAAGTTTCTTTTATTTTTTGATATTCGGCAATTTCAGAAATACTCAAAGAAAGTTTTGAAACAAATTCATTCAGTGAAACATAAAGTTCATCATTACCATAAACTAAAGTAGTTTTTTCGCATAAATCAAAAGGAACAATATAATTGCTGTTAGTAAATCCCGGTACAGGGATCATTGCTGTTGCATTCAGGCATTCTGAAGTGTCCGAATTTATTTTTCCAAATTTTTCATGTAACTTCTTTTGAATAAATTTCCATAATTCTATTTCACTTCCCTTAAACCCATTTATAAAATTCCATTTAACATAGTAACCATTTACAACACAAATTATTTCGTTCGGTACAGGAAGATTTTTATTGCTACAATGTTCTAAAATTCTCTCGACAGCTTCTTCTTGGCTGAAATAATAATTATGAAAAATACGTAAAACTAATGATTTTATCGAAATTATATTTTTTTCTTCTAATTCTGGCTCGGCGTATTCGGCTAATGAAACTTTGCAATCATAAAGGCTGTATCCACCGCATTCTGCATTATCTCTCAAATATTTTAATCTTGTTTTAATTTCTGAGCCTGCTTCATTCCATTCATGTTTTTCTTGCTCAAAACAAATTTCTTCAAATGTTTCATTATTAAATTCGCTCCATGAAGCGACATAAGTAACGAAAACTAATCCTTTTTTCTCGGAGGTATTTTCAGAGTGATTCAAAGCAAACGAATAATTATAATGATGCTGTTCATCATTATTTTTTAGTTCTCGTTTGTCTTCGTATTCAAATTCTTTCACTCTTTTTCGCCTCCTTTTTAAGGAATTTTTATTTTTTACCTAGTCTGGCAATCGGGTACAATATTTCTAAATATTTCTCATTTTCTCTTGATGCCTTTGAACGGAATTTATGATAAAATTAATCCCGTTTTGTTAAGAGATATTTATGATTTATGATAACATGTCATAAATTTAACGCAATAAGAATGCGTTACCCATCTCAACAGATGGATCAAGAAAAAATTATTGTTACAACCCGCCCTAGTTTGTGAGACTGGGGCAATTTGATTTTTATAAGACATTTTTACTGTCCTCATTTTCCTTACTCTCTCCTTTAGGGTGCAATAACTCAGTCTCAGTTACACCGAAAAATTTAGCTAACTTCATAAGACCTTTTATGCCAGGCAGACATTTTCCAGTTTCCCACTTTTGGAAACTAGTTCTAGGCACTCCAACAAGTCTTACAAGTTCTACCTGTGAGAGATTTAATTCGTTACGTCTACGTTTAATTTCATCTTTTAGTGCCAAATTTACAACTCCTTTAATATAAAATAAATTTTAATCATTATAACATACTTAGCACTTTTTTGGGTCATACATTAAATTGTTATTTTCTCCGAAATATGATTTTTCAAAAATTATCCGCTAAAAAAATCTCATGTATTGAAGATATTTTTGCTCTTCTTCGTCTGAAAAACGTTCTCCGAATTTATGAAAATTTTCATTGATTTGACATACTCCCCACGCCTAAAGGCGGGGTATTCTAGTATCAACAACAAATGCCTGATTGCTCAGGTCTTACTTCGTTTCCTCTAAGGGTTGATGCCCCAACCTTCAATATATTTATCGACGCATTTCTGTCCCGATCGTGCTTAGCTCCACATTCAGGACACTCCCACTTTCGTATTCTCAAATTTTTTACTTCAGAATTTTTGTACCCGCATTCACTGCATATTTGCCTCGAAGCGTACCAACGATCTATTAATATTATACGTGTTCCAAATTTTATGGCTTCATATTTTAGTTTTTGAACAAAACTATAAAATCCTAAATCTGAAACTTTCCTTCCGTATAATTTTTTCATTTCCTCTAAGTTTAAGTCTTCAAGACACACTACTGCATATTCTTCACATATTTTTAGTGCCGTCTTGAAGTGAAAATCTTTCCTTTGGTTTGCTGTCTTTTTATAAGCTCGTGCAAGTTCTATTCGGGCTTTTTTACGATTGTTAGATTTTTCCTGCTTTCTCGATAAATTTTTATTCTTCTTTTTAATCAATTTTGAATTTTTTACGAAAAACAGCGGGCTTTCTATATCTTTCCCGTCACTAGCTGTTAAAAATTTTTTCAATCCGAAATCATAGCCTACGCTTTTACCTGTTCGTCCCATGATTTGTTCTTCTCGGAAATCTGTTACTATGTAGATATATATGTCTCCTATCGGGTCTCGTTTGATTGTTACAGTTTTGATTTTTCCTTCGATTCTTCTCGATTGAAAATACCTGTAGTTTTGACGGCCAATTTTTATTATTCCTAAGTCTTCATTCAGTTTCCAGCCTGCTTGTTTTAGCGTGAATGATTTATATTTTCTTACTTTTTTGAAATTTGGCGGCGAAGATTTTCGTTTTTTCTTGCGATTTTCATAAAATAACTTATAGGCTTGCTCTATTCTGTCTGCTATATCTTGAACTGCCTGTGAACCAATTTCTCGCAAGTATGAAAATTTTTTTGAATTTTTTAATTTCGTCAGATGTTTTTCAAGATCATATTTTTTCAAATGTTTTCCGTACAATTTATAATAACGTTTATGCAAAGCTATGCAGTGATTATAAATTAATCCGGCTGCATTGATTTGTCTTTTCAATTTTCGATTACGTTTTGAATTGTACAGCTTGAAGCAATATGTTTTCATTTTTGCCGTTGAGATGTTTTTTGGCTCTCTATATACTGTTTCACTATTTTTAACGGAGCTCCGCCTACTGTCGAAACAAAATAACTGTTTGTCCAAAGAGTAGGAAGTTTTGTTGTTAAAAATTTGAACTCCTGACGCAAAATTCTCGATGACCTGCCCTTGATGTTTTTAATTAGTTTATGAATGCCAAATTGAGGATCGACATCAACTAATAAATGAACATGATCAGGCATAATTTCAAGTTCAATGAGTTCAACATGAAATTCATCACACATGGAACAAATAATTTCTTTCAACCTCAAATCAACTCCCTGAACAAGAACTTTTCGTCTGTACTTAGGACACCACACAACATGATATTTACAAGAATAAACTACATTATTATTTGACTTATATCTCATAAAGTAATTTTTTCCGAACTGTGCTATTAGAAATGCTGAAGCCATATAATCGCCCGTCGCTCTGTCCAATCTTGCAAAACGCTCAAGTTTTTTTCGTGATGTATTACGAATATTGATTGTTTGAATTTTCATCGTTTAGCCTCTCTGCTTTGTCTGCGAAGTTCCCATAACCTTCGAATCTCGTTCGGATCTGTAGTTACTTTATACGTCGGTGCGCCTTCCGGTTTTATGTAGGGAGCAGCCTCTGAAGCCTCAGCAGCTCTAATAAACGCTTCGATTTCTTCAGGCTCTCTCAATATTACGTTATGAAAAATACTTGATGTTGCCATTTTTATCGCTCCTCGCCTTTTTAATTTTAAGAAAATTATGCAATTATTTTTCACGAAACCTATTTTAACTTAGTGAAAATTAAATCACTTTTCTCAGGTGAGTCGATTTTTGAACGTTCTGAAAATGTCTTGTCAAGAAAATATAATATCTGCTTCCCGTACACTGGTGGAAAACCTGCTGCAAAAACTAACATGTCACCGGGTTCGGTTATGTTTTGCTCTACGTCTTTTACGGGACCGGGCAGTCTCATTATTTCATCTGGCGTTAAAACTGCTCGCTGAACTTCCTGTTGGGATTTCGTTACGCTCTTCTTTGCAAATATTCCCGTTCCGCCCTGAAATGAAATACTTTCCTGCTCCTTAATTACTGTCGTTACTCCTAAGCGATCAGAAAGATATTTTGCCGTTTCCACCTTGTTAGGGGCGTAGGCTACTGTTACATGACAATTTGAAGTTATTGATTCGTCCTTGCCATACGCCGCATCAAGTTGGGCTTTGTCCTGACAGATTAAATATGCCTTGATATTCCAGCCTCCGAAATATGCGATTGCTTGTTCAAAAATTCCTAACTTTCCTAACGCCGGGAACTCGTCAAGCAATAATAATAATCTGTGTTTATAAGGAGCTTTCATTTGCCCGCCCTTAAATTCCATTTCAGGCATTAAAATAAAAACTAACTGCGAAATAAAAAGTCGGACTAACGGTTTCAATCTCTGAATATTCGTCGGATTCAAAACTAAATAAAGCGACACGGGCGATTCGTTGTCCATAACGTCCTGAATGCGAAAATCACTCGCCGCAGTGTTCCTTGCAACAACTGGATCGGTGTAAAGTCCTAATTTTGCTACGGCTGTCGAAAGCACCGATGAGGCTTCTTCCTCTGCTCGGTTCAACATTTCGTTAGCGACTTGTTCAACAACGGGGTGGCACGGACTTTCTCGAACATTTCCTGTAGGGTCATAAAATACATCGCCTTCACGTTTATGCTCGTACTGCTTCCATGAATTTGCCATGTCCTCGTAACCGTCGCCCGTCAATTCATGCAGGACTTCGGATAAATTTCCCGTTCGTCCTTCATTTCTGGCTCGATAAACTACATGAGTTATTGCTCCGATTAATAATGACCGCGCCGTCTGCTCCCAATGCCCGTCTACTCCTTTTCCGTCGGGGTCAACTAAAAGCGTTGCTACATTCATTACGTCGCCAGTCTCGTAAACTGTTCCGATTCGGATTTCTGCAAGCGGATTATATCTGGCACTCCGCCCCTCTTTTGCGTCCGTTGGATCCCAGCGTAAAACTTTATGTCCATTCTGATGTCGCCAGCCTGAAGTCAATGCCCAATTTTCTCCCTTGATGTCGAGAACTACTACTGAATGCTCCCACGATAAAAGTGTCGGAATTACTAAGCCTACGCCTTTTCCTGAACGGGTCGGAGCTAATGCAATTACATGTTCCTTACCGTTATGACGCAAATAATATTGCTGACCGTCCTTCGGATTTATCCAACCGCCTACATAAACCCCTTTCCCTTTTTCGCCTTTTGGAGGCAATAATCCCGCTTCTCGAATATCGTCAAGTTCTGCATATTGAGCAGAGCCGTATAAATTCGCCGCGTCCTGTTTCACATTCCTGTTCCTTATCGTTACTCCGATTAACGAAACTCCCATGAACGCACAACAGCCCATTATTATTAAACTTTCCGTAAAGTCTCCCATATCTCGACGACTTAATTTCCAGAGCTTCAGCCATTCGATTATTTCAAGCGGTGAATAGATTTTTATTCCTGCGTAGCTGAATAATTCATTCGGTAGTCGATTTTTCCCGACGTTCCAAACAAAATACTGTGTCCCTGCCGCAAAAGAAAGAAAAATTAAAATCAATCCTATTAATGCAAGTGCGTTTGAGCCTTTACGCTTTGACGGTTTACGAAACGAATAATTACCTTTGATTGTTGTTTTCATTTTATTTTATTCCCTCATGCTGACTGCGGGCACGGCTGTGATGTTGTTCACGTTCAAGAGCTTGTGTTACTCTCGCTTTTTCCTGTCCCGTTGGCCATCGCAAATCTAATTTTTCTCCCGGATTTCCTAATGCTGGAGCTTTTAGTTCAAGACGCTTCAATTCATAAATAAAAAGATTTCTGCCTTTGATAAGGGTTAATGTGTCTTTGGTTCGGGAAATTACTTCTGCTCCTTTCAAATTCGGAAATTGCCCCTGCTTAACAATTTTATTTTTCATTATGTCTTTTTCTGGAGATAATCCAGCCTGCTTTAATTTTTCGAGTGCGATTTTATTTTCTTGAACATTCTTTTTTATCTGCTCTAAAACGTCAAGCGTGTCGTTCTGTTGGGCAGACGCTTCATATCCTCGAAATGAGGAATTATCCAGTGAGCGCGGATTTTTTAACAAAGACACTGCAGATTCGATTTCGTTTTCTTCAACTTTATTCAATTCCGCAATTTTCTCCTGTGATACTATTTTGAGACTTTTTAAGCAACGATTACGAACTTGAGCAACTTCCTCTAATTCTTTTCGGGAAACTCCTCGTTCATTCATCATTTTTATTAATGCGTTCCAGTCCTTTTGATATTTTGAAATCTCTTCGGCTGTCCATGCCCGATTACGATTTTCTTCAAGAGTTTTTGCCGCTTCTGGCTTTTGCGTCCATTCATTATTTTTCAGGCCGTTGTGATAAAAAATTTGTCCTCGACTGTCGGAAATAATAATTTCATCAGCAGATTTTTTCACTTCAATCCGTCGTACTATCTCCGACAGGGCTTCATAAGATTTATCATGCTCTGATATTCTCGGTCTTTCTGAATATCCCTTCGTCGCAATTCTTTCCTCGTGTTCTTGATACAGAGACAAAATACTTTCGCGTTCATGAGCTGATATTAAATAGATACTGTTCGTATAACCGTTCTCGCTAAATCTTTTCAATGTTTCACTGACTGCTACGGCTTCCCAATGTGAATCTTTAATTACTAAATTTAGTTGTCCTTTTATTGCTGTCTGAATTAAAGATTTTTCACAGTTTTGAACTTCGGCAGTTATCTGTCCTAAAACTGCAATGTCATTTTCCACTGCTGACTGCTCATATTTCGGGTGTTGTTTTCGTATTTTTTCTCCGTTTATCATCACAAAATTTTTATCAGAAAAATTCTGCGTTATTGATGTCATCAGGCTGTCGGTTACGCTGCCCGGCTGTCCTAATAAAATTATTGCCTGCGGTTTTCTTGACGCTTTTCGTCCTTCAAGGTGCTGGCGTTTCAATTCCTCAAAAATTCGACGATGTTCTTCATGAGTTAAACTAAAATTTTCATTATTCTCTGCCATATTGATAACTCCTTTTATTTTCTGCATCTCGTCCGAGTTTGCGTTTCCTGCGTTGTTAGCGTCGCTTTATGCCCTTCATCGTGAGAATATGAAACTTTAAGATTTTCTCCAATTTCAGGCACTCGTTCTAACTTTTCAAGGCTGTGAACAAATAAGCTATGTTTTCCGCTCAACTGAACACAATACCCCTGTTCCTTATCAACATGCAAAATTTCGCCTTTGTACTGCTGGTCGTCCGTTCGATGGTGCATGTAAATACATTGATTACCCTCTATTAAATTTAAGTTTTTAATTGTCTGCTCCGTTAATTGCGATTTTGCTTCTGGAATACCGAAATAAATTTTGTTATTTTCCTTCGGTACTGCTCTAAAATTTACGACATCTTGGACTTCTTGCGCTGCTTTGACTTCAAACGGATTTTCTATTTTCGGCGGCGTTTCGGATTCTGTTTGCGGTGTTTCCTGCACAGGCGGTTGATTATGCTCCTGCATTGTCAATTCAGTATTAAGCTGGGCAAGTCTCGCTGATTTTTCTCGCAGTTCATCAGCGTAAGGGAAATCTTTTTTTAATTCTTCCTCTGTTGCCTGTACCTGATTATGATAATTTGAAAGTTGGTTTTTAACTTCTTCAAGCCTTTGAGGGATTCCGTTTATGGCATTTTCGATTCGCGTTAAATTTCCTGACGCACTCGTTCCAAGTTCGACATTATGAGTTGTCGCTCCTTGAAGGTTCAAATAAACTTTTCCAAACGCCTGATCCGTATAAAAACTCATTTTGAAACCGCGATATTCGCCGATTGTTCCGTCATTACGTCCTAAAGTTTGTGCCGCCGCTAAAAGGGCTTCTCCTGCTTCCTGCTTTTGAGGCTTACCGTCTCCGTCTAATCCGAACTTATGCCCCATTACTGTCATTTGAAAATCTGCGCCCTTTGTTCTCTCGGAAGTTGCTACGTCTTGCTCTAATAGTCCGATTTTTTTCTCCGTTGCTGATATTGACGCTGGTAACGATTTTCGGAGCTTATCCTGCAACGCATAACGCTGATCTTTGAAACTTGCTTCAAGGACTTTTAACTTGTTTACGTCTATATCGAGTTCCATTTTTTCTTTGATTCGGCTGTCTCCGATACAAAGGGCTTTAACTTCCGCATAACTTAAAACGGATTCGTCAACGTCCTCACAGCTCCGTAACGGCGTTCGGCTCGTCATTACCTGACTGATGAATTTTTGCTTGTTCTCAACTGTCTGATAAAGATATGCGTCAAACGTGCTTTCTGTTACGTAACGATAAATATTTACTTCGGGATTCTGGTTACCTTGCCGGATTATTCTTCCCGCTCGTTGTTCAAGGTCAGCAGGCCGCCACGGGCAATCTAAATCGTGAAGAGCTATCAATCTGTCCTGAACGTTTGTTCCTGCTCCCATTTTTTGAGTTGACCCCATTAAAACACGAACTTCACCGCTTCGGACTTTTGCAAAAAGTTCATCTTTCTTTTTCTCAGTGTCTGCGTCATGGATAAAAGCAATTTCACTTTCAGGCACTCCGTCAGCAATTAACTTTTGTTTGATGTCATCATAAACATTAAAACCTTTGTCTTTACCCGGAGTTGAGAAATCGCAAAATACTAACTGCGTTAATTTATCTTCCTTCGTGTCGCTCCAGATTTGAAAAATATTTTTCACGCAAGTATTTACTTTACTACCCGGATCGTCTGGCAATAACGGATTTATAAGTCTCTGGTCAAGTCCGATTTTTCGACCATCTGACGTGATTTTCAGCATGTTATCTTCCGTCGGTTCGACTTGGCGATTATGGACTCGGCTCGCCCGTTCGGATAACCCTGCTACAAGCTGCTTTTGCTCCTCCGTCGGCTTCACTGAAACAACGTGAAAATTTGCTTTTGGTCGCGGCAAATTCAGCATGTCCGCAGTCTTTATGTCTGCTACGTCCTTAAATACTTTCATCAATTCGGGCAAATTAAAAAATCTTGAAAATCTTGTTTTTGCTCGAAATCCTGTTCCTTCGGGAGCTAATTCAAGCGATGTTGTCGTCTCGCCGAATGTTGAAGCCCATGCGTCGAAATTCTGAAGCCCCATCGACTGCAATTTTCCTAACTGAAGATAACGTTGCATTGTGTAAAGTTCCGTCATTGAATTACTTACTGGCGTTCCTGTCGCAAATATTATTCCCTTGCCGCCTGTCAGTTCATCCATGTAACGGCACTTCATGAACATATCTGAAGATTTTTGTGCTTCCGTCTGAGATATTCCCGCTACATTCTGCATTTTTGTGTATAAATACAGATTTTTATAGTTGTGAGCTTCATCTACGAACAGTCGATCAACTCCAAGCTCCTCAAAGGTTATAACGTCATCTTTTTTATGGGAAGCCTGTAATTTTTCAAGTTTCGCTTCAAGGCTTTTTTTACTCGCCTCCATTTGTTTAACGCTCCAACGCGCTCCCTGCTCACTTTTTAACTCTTCAATGCCGTCCGTGATTTCTTGAATCTGCTGATCGATAAATCTTGCCTGTCGTTCACTTGATAACGGAATTTTCTCGAACTGAGAATGACCAATTATTATTACGTCATAATCTCCAGTCGCTATTTTTGCACAAAATTTTTTGCGATTCTTCGTCTCAAAATCTCGCTTCGTCGCTACTAAAACATTTGCTCCCGGATAAAGCCTAAGTGTTTCAGTTGCCATTTGTTCAGTTAAATGATTTGGAACTACGAAAAGGCTTTTATGCGATAGTCCGATTCGTTTCGATTCCATTGCTGCTGCTACCATTTCATAAGTTTTACCTGCTCCGACTTCGTGAGCTAAAAGAGTATTTCCGCCGTATAAAATTCGGGCGATTGCGTCTCTCTGGTGAGGTCTTAAATTTATGTCAGGATTTATTCCTCCGAACTGCAAATGACTGCCGTCATATTCTCGCGCTCTCGTTGAATTAAACCTTTCGTTATAAATATTTATAAGATGTTCGCGCCGTTCGGGTTTTTCAAATATCCAGCTTTTGAATTTTTCCTTAATTTCTTCCTGTTTCTGCTGTGCTAATGTCGTTGCTTCACTGTCAATTACTCGCCGCTCTTTGCCGTCAGAATCTTTGATTGTCTGAAATATTTTTACCGTTTTTAGATTTAACGTTTCCTCAATTATTCCGTAAGCATTTATATCTTTCGTGCCGTAAGTCGTATTCGCTAAAATATTTCCTGAGTCAAGTTTCTTGTCTGAAATATTCCATGCTGAAGTCTGTTCAGAATAACTCACACTTATATGACTTCGGGCGTAACTCGGCGTTTGTAATAATTCATGCGTAAACTGCTCTATATACTGGGGTGGCACCCACGTTGAACCTAATCTCACGTCAATTTCTGTTGCCTTTAATCGTTCAGGCTGGGCGGCTTCAAGAGCTTCAACATTCTCTTGATATTCGGGATTATCCTCCGCAAATAACTTCGCAATCATCAATTTTTGACGCACATTTCCAGATAAATATTCATCTGCCGTCTGATATTCTGCTCCTCCTACTGGCGTTTGAGTCGGCACTTTGAATATTTCGCCCTTTAACTCGGAAAATAATTCTTCTTCCGTTTTTCTAGTCAATGAACTCATGTAATCCATGTCTACATGCGCTTTTTCTGACATGGATAATAAAAGGGCTTCCTGTGCTGTTTCAACTGAAGTCGGCACTATGTCCTGCTGAATCGTTCGTTTTGTGAACATGTCCGACTTTCCTATAAAATTATGGTGTGCGTCCATATTTTCAAGCCCGCAGATTAAATAATATGAACTGTCCTCGTCAAACGCTCTGGCATTTTGCGCGTCATTGATTCTGCCAAATCTACGACTGAAATTATCATATTCTTGATTTAATTTTTTCTGAAGTTCTGATAATTTCTCATCACTGCAACCGTCCATTTGAGCGTTTATTACTGCTCGACAAGCGTCGCGGACTCTTACCATTCCTTTAGCTCTACTGATTGCTGATTGCGGCAGGTCTGGCTTATACATCTGCGAATTTTCTCGGTAATAAAGCTCTCCGTTCACAAGCGTATAACTGAAATTACGAACATTCGGGTCAGCTGGAATTGTATCTTGCGTATTTTCCTGCGTTTGAATCTCCCGTTCATCGATTCGACCTTCAATTTTTCCGAGTGCTTCGTGAAGTTGTTCCGCTAAATTTGCTCCTTCTATCGGCTCGCAAGTCGTCTCGTTTTCGTTCCCGTGATAAAGTCGGCTGTCTTTTACCATTCGCCCTAAAATCATTTCGGGGTGTTGAGCAAAATAGTTATTTAATCGGATTCCATCTTCATTTTCACGAGTATAAATCCAGTCCGCTTGAATATCATCGACTAATTTTTCACGTTTCTGAAGGAAAATAATATCTGCTGTTACTTCTGTTCCGGCATTGCCCTTAAAAGCGTTATTCGGAAGTCTCACAGCTCCTAATAATTCCGCTCGCTGGGCTAAATAATTTCGTACTGAAGGATTGATTTTATCGAGAGTTCCTTTTGATGTTATGAACGCGACTACTCCGCCCGGCCTTACCTTATCTAAAGTTTTAGCGAAAAAATAATCGTGTATTCTAAAGTTTTCCTGATTATATTTATGTTCTCCGTCAACTACGCTGTAACCTCCGAACGGCACATTTCCGATTGCAACATCAAAAAAATTATCAGGATATTTTGCACGCTCGTAACCATCGATTGTTATGTCGGCTCTCTGATAAAGCTGTTTTGCAATTCGTCCTGTTATGCTGTCCAGTTCAACACCATAAAGTTTTGATTGATTCATAGTTTCGGGAAGTACTCCGAAAAAGTTTCCCGTTCCGCATGACGGTTCAAGAATATTGCCTTTTGAAAACCCCATTCTTTCAAGCGTCTCATACATCGAACGCGCTACCATAGGCGAGGTGTAATGAGCATTTAATGTTGAGCCTCGTGCCGCGTTATATTCTTCTTCTGTCAAAAGTTCTTTTAATTCTGCATATTCTTTTTTCCAATCGTCGTTTTTCTCGTCAAATGCTTGTGAAATTCCGCCCCAGCCCACATAACGCGATAAAATTTCCTGCTCTTCAGGCGTTGCAAGTCTGTATTCATTCTCAATTTTCTTCAGGGTTCGGATTGCTTCAACGTTATTTTTGAATTTCGTTTTTGCTCCGCCAACTCCTAAATCATCGTCTGTTATTCGATAATTTTCTCGCAGCTGATTTTGGGTTTGTACTTCATTTTCTACTGTATTTATATTTTCTTGATTTTCTATATTTTTTATATCTGAATTTATATTTTTTACATCTTTAATTCCATTATCAATATTTGAAACAGGAGATATATTTTCTACTTCTTCAATATTCTCCTGCTCCTCTGAAATATCAAATAAATCTAACTGTAGATTAGACTGTTCGTTACTATTTCTTCTGCTTGCATGTCCAGACTGTTCATGTGTTGCACCCAACCCATTGGATCGCTTCCTCTGTCGGGCGGCGGATTGTCCCGTTCTAACTGAGTCATCAGTTCGTGCTTCATCACTTTCGCCTGTTCCTGTATCTCCGAACAATGAATTAGAAGATTCTCGCCCAATTCCAACGCTGTTCGGACTTTCCACTCTTCCAGATATTTCCGCCTCATTCTCCCGTACTTCGTCAACGGCTGGGACGGCTGTTTCAGTTTCTCCATTTGATACGGTGTCCAGATATCTAGAATCTTCACGTATATCATTCCGTCGTTCAATTCCCTCATCAGACTCCCCTCCGGCAAATCCTCCTTGTCCGATTTCGTCAAGTCTTCTTCGTGATAAATCGTCAGGTCTTCCTCCGGCTTCATCTCCAATTCCGCGAATACTCTCTCCTCTGCCTGATTCAATTCCTCGTTCGTAATGAAGTTCACTGCTGAGGCTGTCTCCGGCACTTTCGGTTCGCTCATTTAATAATGCCCTCCTTTCATGATTTGTCCTTACTACTTGTTCTACGTTGTCTAATACACGACGTGAAAATCCACTTGTAATACTTCCAAGTCTCATTATTGTATTTCTGTCAAACTCAGAAATATTTTCAAAGCTGAAATCTTCACGGGGATTTTCAAGCCCGCAACGTGTCCTTAAATAATACTCTACGCTATTACTCAATAAATCCGTGAGTTTTCTACGGTCGGCTTCATTGCTCACATTTGCGTACAGGGAGTCGCCTCGATTTTCGAGACTTAACGCAAAATTTCTCGCTATTCCGGCTATCTGACTTCCAAGTTCGCCTGATATTTCGTAAGCCTGATTTAATCTCGATGAAACGTCCTGCGAATCTTCAGGTTCAATTTTCCAGATATAAGGCGGTTCGTCAAATTCATGTCCGAAGCCCGGTCTCGTGTCCGTTATGTCGAATACGTGTCTTACTGATTGGCCGTCAGGGCTTAACAGTCGAACGCTTTTAGTTCCTTTATTCACCCAACGGCTAAAATTTTTGTTCCATAAATCTATTTCTGCACACGCTGTTGCATTAGGACGCTGGTCGTAAATTAAAAGCTGGTCTCGAAATTCGTATTTGTTATTTCTCGCTGCACATGTCAAAAATTCTGACCAGTTATCGCCATTGCTACGTACCCGCTCGCTTACCTCATTAAATCTGCGCCTCGCTTCCTGAAGTGCCGTTTCATTCGCCATTTTTTACGCTCCTAACGCCTCAAGCCATGATGCCGTTCTTCTTGCAAGCTAATTTTTGCTTTCTCGTTATTCGTTCCGTATGAAATTTTTACAGTCTCGCCGATTTTCGGGACTTCTTCCATTCGCTCAAGTTTATGCACTACAAGACTTTGGCGGCCTACCTGCTGAACACAATATCCCTGAGATTCGTCAACGTGAAGAATTTTTCCTTTATACTGCTGACCGTCAACTCGCGGCTTCAAAAATACTTTCGTTTCTCCTTCGATTAGCTTCATATCTCGGATTGTCTGTTCAGTCAACGCAGTTTTCTGTTCGGGGTTTTGTCCTTCTGCCTGTAAAGTCTGAGCTTGTGCATGTTCACGCTCTCGGACACGTTCATACTTCAAAATTTCTTCTGAGGCTTTTTGCGCCTGATTTACCGCTCGAAATAATGCGTTAGGGTCTTCTTTCACTGCCTTCACCCAGTGATCTACATATGCCGCGTGATTATCAAAATGTTCCTGCGTCTGCGGAATCCCTGTCTCCGCTGATACGAACATTGACGTTATTTCTGCTACAAGTTCTTCTTTTGCGTAAGTCTCAGAGTTCATATCGCTTGATGTTTCTCGATTCAATCGGCTGGGGTGTCCCGTCCAATGGCCGAGTTCGTGTAATGTCGTAGAATAATAATCTGCCTGACTTTTGAATTGAGTGCGTTCAGGGACTTGAATGTAATCTCCCGTCAAATTATAAAATGCCTCATTCCCTCCGTACCGGATTTCTGCTCCTGATTCATTCAAAATTCTCTCGGCTTTTTCGCTCGTTTCGATCGGATTTCGCGCTTTCGGTTCATAAGGTGTTATTCCTTCAATCTGTGAAGCATGAAAAACTACATAATTTTTCACGAGAATGCTTTTTTCGACTTCCTGTTTCCCGTCAGAATCTAAGACAGGGTCGCCAAACTCATCAACTTTCGGCTTCTCGTCAAATTTATAAAATTCTATGTGAGTTCCTTTTTCACCCGGTTTTACGTGCCAGCCTTTTTCTTTGGCCTGATCGAACGTACACCAACGAGGGTCTTCCGCATGGCCTAACGCCTGACCTTGAACTGCTAAATTTATCGAGTTTATTCCGTGATATGAACGGCCACTCACAGCATTAAACGGCGCGTCTCCGTCTGTCCATGTCCTTTGCCACGGAGCTGTTCCGTTTTCCATTGCGTCGCATAATTTTTTGACAAGTTCATCGCGGTATTCCTGAGCCTTTGACGAAATCATAAATTTTCGCTCCCTTCGTTAGTCCAACTTGCAACTTTTTGTTTCCAGTTCTGCCGTGCCTGTTTTTCTTCTTCAGGCGTTGGAAGCGTTACAACTCCTTCAAATTCGGGAACTTCGTCAGGCTCGCCGCTGTCATCAAGATTTGCTCCGTAATATTCAAGTATTGCGTTCAAGTTTTCATTCATAGTTAAAATTTCTCCTTTTTCTTTTACAGGCAAAATTTTTTACAGGCTTCGTGTTTGATGGCGATTTTCTTCCCGTTGAATTTTTGCCCGATGATTTTCATCTGTATATAAAATTTTTAATGTTTCTCCGTGTAATGGTAAGCGTTCAAGTTTTTCAAGGCGATGAACAAATAAACTTCGCTGTCCCACTAATTGAATGCAAATTCCTCGTTTTTCATCTACATGAACTATTTGACCGCTGTATTGTTGATTGTCCGTTCTCGGATTTATATAAATCTTGGGATTTTCGGCTAATTTCAATTTTGAGATTTCTTCGGCTGTTATTTCTAAGTTCGAGCTTTGAGAAATTTTTAATGCCTGCCTGCGACGTTCAACTTCCGCTATTAAATCAGGATTTGCAAGTTTCAAGCCGTATTTCACTGCTGCCGAAATACAAAGTTCCTTATACTCAGCATTGCCAGTTATTTGTGTCGCTCCCCATTTTTGATTGGCAAGTTGCAGTGCTGCCGCTACAGATTCTTCCGTTAATTTGCGTTTGTTCAACACAATTATTTTGCCCATGTCTGAAAAATCTGCTGTGTACGTTCCGGCTCGACAATATAAAACTTTGCTCCCTGCTCCTCGTCTCACACTGTAATCTCGTAAATCCATTCTGTGCTGAGACTGTGGAATTTTTATTCCTGACTGTTCAGGCGATAATAACAACTGTCCCGGATAACGGTATAATCGGTACTCGTCCTCTCGGCTCTGAGCTAAAACCCAATCTCTAAACGAAGGAAATCTTTTCAAAAAATGTGAACGCAATTTCTGCATTTCATCATTTTGTTGCTCTCGAAGTTCAATTTGCTCTTTACGGTGAACAAACGCCAAAATACTCTTTAACTGATTAAGTTCTTTCCCCCTACCTTTCCAGCTCTGCGAAAATAATTCTTTGCGACTGTCTTTTTGTCGATGATAAAGATTTTCACGCTCCGTTTTCTGCTTTTCACGCAACTTTTTTATAGCCTCTAACTTCGATTGTAAGTATTCTTCTTTTTCAATTCTGTAAGCTCCCCATGATGATTTTTCGGACAAAAATGAGACTGTTTTTGGGCATTCAATAATTTGAATAGAAATATCTCGTTCCTGATATTTTCCTAATCTTTTCTCCAGTTTTGAAAGACTGCTTTCTCTCGATATTTTTGATAACTTAATAAATTTTTCTCCAGAACTAATAACCGCTCCGTTACCTCGCCTTTCCAAAATATAACCGCGTTTTGCAAGTTCACGGTGTAGCTCATCCCATGAAAAAACTCTCGACAAAATAGGTGCAATTTCTCGCTTTGCTGAACGTTCAAAACTCTCTTCGCCCGTGTGAGTCTCTATATCTCTGGCAACTTGCGAAACATCCGGCTGAATAATTTCTGAAGAATTTTTCTCATAAATATTGCCCATTTCATCTACTAAATAACGCCCAGTATGTTCAACGTCCCACCCCTGCGAAATTTCAATTTTTCGTGCCGCTCTTTCAAGAGCTTTTTTAGTCCAACCTCTTGCAGGTTTAATCGCCTTAAATGTCTTCGGTGATATTCGATTTACTGCGACATGAACATGCAAATTATCCGTATCAGACTGCAAACCCCAGACCGCCTGACACTCCGATAAATCAAGTTCTTTCAGGGCTATTGAGACCGCTTCATCTACCTGTCCGTTAGTCGGGGTCTCATCGGAACGCCATGACAATATAAAATGAAATGCTGGACTTTTACATCTTACATTTTCCATTGCTAACGATTCCATTTCAACCGCTGCCGTTTGAGTATCATTAATATTCTGCTTTCCAATGTATAAAACTGCACCTTGCGAATGTCCTGTTACTCCGAGACAATAATTTATTAAATCCCTAAAACTGCTTTTTCTGTCTCGACGACCTTTAGGAATTTTTCCTATCATGATAATTTTCTTTCAAGCGCATGAGCATAAGATGTTAAAGCATTCAGAGCCGATGCTGTTTCAAAACTATATAATCCTTGAGATTCGTTATGTAAATGTTTCACAAGTCCGCCAAGTCTCCTGAGTTCTCGAAGAATATTTAACTCCGACTTAGGCATTACACGAAATCCAAGTACTCTTTTTCGTACATATTCAGACATTGATAATCCTGATAATTCTGCTTGTTCCCTGATTGTCTCCTGCTCATCTGGAGTTACTCGCAAATATAATCGACAATTTCGTAATACTCGTTCCATTTTTTACCTCTTTTTTTTCTTCAGGTTCAGGGACTTTTTTTTCCTGACAAGCTGAATGTGAGAGACTGTTTACAGCCGATTACATTTCTTTGCTCTTTGAGTGCAAATTACACAGTAATTTTGTACGGCAAAGAGCCTACTTGTCCCGTTTCCTTTCTTTATTTACATGTTTTGCCTTGAAGTATACATATCCTCCAGAAAATATGAGTTAAACTCATAATTTTTTCCCTCGTGATATTTTCCTATGTAATTAAGAGGTGGCCTCGCTTCACTTCAACAAAATACACAAAGGAGGGATTTTAGTGTTAGCTGCTACTTCTAATATTTGTCCGAAAGGTTTAGTTGCTTTTGAAACTTTGAAGGCCGTTCATTCAAAAATTGTTAGCCTTCCTGTTAAAGAAAAGAAATTTTTTAAGACACGTGAAGCTGTAGATTACTTATTTCAAGATATTCACGATGCTATTGTCAACAAAAACTATACCATTGAGGACATTTCACAGTATTTTATTTCGGCGGGCTGGAGCATTAGTCAGACTTCTCTTAAGCAATTCTGGCGATTCTTTCGGGTTTGCATGGAAAACTACAAAAAGTCAACGATTTCTACTACTAAGAAGGAACAGCACGAGCATTCAAAAACTGCCATAAAAAAGGAAAAAAATTCATCGTTAAGCAAGTCTGAGACTGTAACAAAAACTATTTCCAGTGAGACTATAAATAACGTAAAAAATTCATCCGTTGGAAATGAAAATATTACTTCTCTGTCGTCTCAAAAGAACACACAAAATGAAATTGTTCAAATTCAAAACAACTCACATTTTGAATTGCCCCCTGACACGGAGGACTTATGAAAATGGCAGACGCAAATTCACGAGTTTTATATTTTATTGGCGGTAGTAAGGGAGGAGTCGGTAAAAGTATTTTAAGCATGATACTTGCTGATTTCCTTACTCAATACAAAAACAGAAAAATTATTCTCGTTGAAAGCGACACAAGTAATCCTGACGTGGGCAAAACTTTTACTCACAATGATGATGTTGAAGTTATTTCTCTGTCTCTTGATAACGCAGACGGCTGGATCGAACTTGTTAATTATTCCGAAGCGAGCGACAAAGACATTGTTATAAATTCAGCCGCTCGGTCAGGTGAAGCTGTTGAAAAATTCGGCGACACTCTTATCGGAAGTCTGGATGAACTTCATCGGAAACTTATTTCGTTTTGGATTATAAATCGTCAGCGAGATAGTATTGAACTTCTCAAAAAATATATGAACGTTGTTCCAGGAGAACTCCACGTTGTCAGAAACACTTTTTACGGAGAGCCTCAAAAATTCGAGTTATTCAATAACTCTAAAACAAAAATTGAAGTAGAAAAACGTGGGGCTACTATTGACTTACCTGACCTCGCGGATCGTGTTACTGATGATTTGTATTCAAAACGCCTCTCCGTTGCTAAGGCTATGGAGGAAATGCCGCTCGGAAATCGTGCTGAACTAAAACGATGGCGGACTCTCTCTTGGAAAATGTTTGATGATATTGGCATTGCTAAAAATCAATCTCAAAGCGAAGAAAAATCTTCTAAGAAAGGCGAGAAATCCTAATCATGGACAAAACGCAGGATTACCCTCAAACAAAAGAAGAAGATAAGCAAAAATTTCAGGAACTTGAAAATAACAAGGCTGAAGCTAATTATTCCGCTTTTTTCGGGGAAGGCTCGGAAGAAGAACAGTTACGTATTCGGGAAATTGCTTCAAAACTCAATATCAGAGATAACGATGCAATTTGGATTATTGTCTTCATCTTTAATTACTTTGGACGCTTTTATTATCAGTTGCCTCAAAAAATTAAAGACATTACTGATAACGCTCTCAATAATTGCATTGAATCTCTTAAAAAGTCTTCAGAAATTATTTCTCAAAATGAAGCTCAAAAATCTAAAGATATTTTCTCAGATACTCTTACAAGAATCTCTCAAGAAATTCTTGTGCAACATAAAAAGAAAATGCGACTTTACGATTTTTTTCTTCCGCTCGCTTGGTCTTGTTTGGGAATTTTCTGCTTGTGTCTTATTTCTTTTATCGGTGGAGCTGCTGTCGATGGTAAGGGCTGGGGACATTCTCCAGTTGAGGCTTTACTCAATGCTCCAGCGGGCTGGATTATCCCACTTGCTCTCATTCCTGTTGGTGGAGTTGCCTTGTTTCGCGGCCTTACTGAACAAGGAAAGACTAAATACTTGAATTTAACTACCGCTTTTATCGTGGCGGCTTTGGTGTCATGCGTACTTGCTCACATTCTTTAGAGAAAAATTCTCGCTTTTTACTGCGAGTTTTAGGAGGATTTTTCATGAAAAAGAGTAGGAAACGCTTTATGGGCAATGACAGAGCTTTAGGAAATGCTTTGAGACACTTCCGTGAATTATCAGGTCTGACACAAACAGAAGTTGCTGATATTACTGAATTAAGCCAGTCCACAATATCACGATTTGAAGACGGAGATAATTGGCCATGTAAGGAAACTACATTTCGACTTTGTTACGTGTATGGTATTACACTCCTTGATTTATTTGATTTTGTTATTGATGACCTTCGTAATTTACCGTCTTGGGCTTTAGAAATACATGTTGTTAATTTAGAGCAAGAAAAGAAAGATGAAATAACTGAAAATGACTGAAATAACAAAAACAAGCGAAGAAGTAATCAGGCGTAATCTCGAAAAATTGCGCCGCGAAATGGGAGAAGAAATTAGAAAAGCTATGGACAATCCGCAAGTCATTGAAATCATGCTTAATCCTGACGGTTCAGTTTGGACTGATGAAATCGGGGTCGGAATGAATTTTCTTTGTAGTATGTCCGCTGTTAATGCCTTGCAAATGCTTGGTACTGTTGCTCACATGCTTGGCACCGTCATTAACTATCATAATCCGGTTGTCGAGGGCGAACTTCCCGGCGATGGCAGTCGTGTTGAGGGTGTTATTCCTCCTATTGTTCCTAATCCGTCCTTCAATATCAGGAAAAAAGCCTCTGCAATTTTTTCGCTTACTGAATATGTTAATTCGGGGCGTGCTACTGATGAGGATATTCAAATCCTCTCTGAAGCTATTTCGACACGTAAAAATATTCTCGTTGTCGGCGGTACTGGCACGGGCAAAACTACTTTCGTAAATGCAATCATTAATGAAATGAAAATTTTAACTCCTAAACACCGTCTGTTAATTCTCGAAGATACCCTCGAATTGCAATGTTCTATGGAAAATTTCGTCTCAATGCGCACAAGTTCGGACAAATCCATGCAAGATTTATTGAAAGTTACCATGCGTCAAAGGCCGGACAGAATCATTATCGGTGAAGTCAGAGGCAAAGAAGCCCTCGACATGCTAAAGGCTTGGAACACTGGACATCCCGGCGGTGTTTGTACCGTTCACGCTAATGATGCTCGCGCTGGATTATTACGAATCGAACAGTTAATCTCTGAAGTTTCACAAAGTCCAATGAAAGAACTAATTGCTGAAGCCATTGACGTTATCGCTTTTCTCGTAAGAGACCCTCACATCGGCCCGAAACTTTCAGAACTGGTCGCTGTTGACGGCATTCACGACGGGCAATATGTCTTTCACAACTTAAAGGAGGTGGTTGCTTGATTCCATGTCAGCGTTTTTATCAATTTGACAAGGCGGGTCTTGAGTACCTCTTAACAAAAATTTTTTAATTTATGAAAGGAGTTTTTATTATGAACAAACATTTTTCTTTTTGGCTCTTTGAACGCAGAACAGTAATTATCGCAGTCGTTGTAATCGCAGCTCTGTTCTGCTTTCCTGTTGCGGCTCTCGCAAGCAATAACGATTTGCCCTGGAATACTGCACTCGAAAAACTCGTCAACGCTTTTTCCGGCAGAACGGCTCTACTTGTTTCTATGGTCGGCATTTTCTTCGCTGGCGGTATGTTAATTTTCGGCGGAGATTTAGGGAATTTCGGCAAAATGGTCATGATGATTGTTCTCGTCGGCTCTATGATGGGTGCATTATCTACCATTGCAAGCAATTTCATCACGACTGAAGGCTGTCTGATTTTCTGATGTTATATAACGACGAAGAAATCAGGGTTATTCCTGTGCGCAAAAGTCTTACTCGTCCGCAACTCATCTGCGGTTGTGATCGCGTTCTGTTTCTACTCCTGATGTTATTCTGCATTGCGCTGATTTTTCCCGGCGGCTTAGGCTCTGGAAATTATGTCAACGTTTTAATCGGTATTGTGTTTTTTCTTGTGGGAGTTCAAATTCTCGCAGTTATTGCTAAATATGACCCGCTTTTCAGTCAAATTTTCAGCAGAGCTATCAAGTATCAGGATTCTTACGTTGCGTCGTCTCATGTTTACAGACCTGACAAAAAATATTGAACGCTCTGAAATCGTGCGGTTGTTCGCTTTCAGCCGCACTTCTCTTTTGTTTGAAAGGAGATTTATTCTTTGGCTAATTTTTCAGAAAATGACGGTTTCGCTGAATTACTAAACTTTTCTCACATGGTCGCTCCTGAAGTCTTGGGACTGAAAAACGGCGGTTTTCTTGCTGGCTTTTGGCTCACTGGCCCTGACCTCGAAAGTTCTACTGTCCAGGAATTGGAACATTTAAGCGAAATGATGGCAAGGGCTATTAATCAGCTTGATGTCCGTTACTGCATTCACTTTGAGTTCTTCAGGCGTGAAGCTCACAATTACCCTGACGGAAATTTTCACGAAACTACAACAAAACTCATTGATATGGAACGTTTTGCACAGTTCAAACAGGAGCAGGGGCATTTTGAATCTATTCAGGCAATTTTTATTACATATGTTCCGCCAACATTTGAGAAAAGTCCGCTATTACAACGCATTAAAAAATTTCTCTTCGGCTCGGATAATGAAAACGAAGATATTGTCGTCGAAAAACAGCTCGAACGTTTCGAGGAAGTTATACGTGGTTTGAAAGATTCTTTAAGTCTCATTATGAAAGTTCAGCGTATGACTTTTCACCCCGATAATGTTCCCGATCCATATTCAGGAACTTCGGAATTACTTGAAGTCGTAAATGCCTGTGTAAATGGCAACTGGCACTCCGTAAGACTTCCGGCTTTTCCGTATTATTTAGATTGCACCCTCGCTAAAGACTGCATTAACGGAAAAAATCTTGAATATAATAACGAGTTCGTTCAATGCGTTTCTCTCGTGAATTATCCGGCTGGGACTTTTCCGTCAATTTTATCTGATCTGCAAGCACTTCCAATTTCTTTCAGGTGGTCTAACAGATTTATTTTGACTGACATGCGCGAGGCTTTAGGACAGATTGAGACTAAACGAAGACAATGGGCGCAAAAAATTCGCAGTCTTTTCTCTCAAATTACAGGAGTTCAAACTAACAGAGTTAATCAGGACGCTGTTGCTATGGTTGAGGATTTGGACAACGCACTGCAAGATGCTCATTCAGGCGAAGTTGCTTTCGGCAATCACACCTCCACCGTTATTTTGCGTCATTCTAATCCTCAATTTTTGGAGGAGGCAGCTCACGAAGTCGTAAAAGTTTTTGAACGCGCTGGCTGTAACGCAAGAATTGAAAGCATTAACAATCTTGAAGCGTTTTTAGGTTCTTTGCCCGGTCATGGAAAAGAAAATGTTCGCAAGCCGCTTATTACAAGTTTCAATTTCGCTGATATTGTTCCACTTTCTAATGACTGGATCGGCGATAAATTTTGCCCGTGTCCATTTTATCCGCCTAATTCTCCTGCCCTCCTTCAAGCTGCTACTGCTGGTAGTACTCCGTTCTCGCTTAACCTTCATAGTGGTGATGTCGGCCATACTTTGATTTTAGGACCTACAGGTTCGGGAAAATCTACTTTGCTTGCAACTATTGCCGCTCAATTTCAGCGTTATGATAAAGGACAAATTTTTTTCTTCGACAACGGCAAATCTATTTATCCCCTTTGTCAGGCTCTCGATGATTCTGTATTTTACGATTTAGGACAGGCAGCTAACGACATAAACCTTTGTCCTCTCGCTCAAATTGACGATCCTGAAGTTATGAGCTGGGCTGCTGAATGGCTCGAAATGTTAATTGAAATGGTTGCTCCCGGTCTTGTTACTCCCGCAAGACGAATTTTATTGAATGACGCTTTGAAAAATCTTGCCGCAAGTACTACTTGTGCCGCCGAACGCACATTAACTGAATATATTACTTCTGTTCAGGACGAGGATATGAAAGCCGCTTTGGGATTTTACAGTCTCAATCAGAACGGAGGTTATTTACTTGACGGAGACCATGACGATATAAATTATGCCGCTTTCAATGTTTTTGAAATCGCCTCACTTTTAGAACGTGAAAAAATTGCTCCCGCTGTTCTAACTTATTTATTTTTTCAAATTCAACGGAGATTAAAAGGTGCGCCGTCTTTGCTCGTTGTCGATGAGGCTTGGACTGCAATGCGCGATAAATTATTCTCCGAAAAAATAAGAGGTTGGCTAAAGACTTTCAGAAAGTTGAATTGTGCTGTCGTTCTTGCTACTCAATCTATTGCTGACGTTGTGAATAGTACTATTCGGGACGCTGTTTTTGAGAGTTGCCCGACAAAAATTCTTCTCGCTAATCCTGATGCTAAAGGAAGCAAAATCGGCGAATTTTATCGGGATTTTTTACAGCTTAATGAACGTCAAGTAAATTTAATTTCGCACATGACTCGAAAACGCGAATATTACATTATTTCACCTAAAGGCCGCAGATTATTTAGTCTCGGTTTAGGCCCTGTCGCTTTATCCTTCGTCGGTGCAAGTGGTGCTGAAGATTTAACAAGAGTTCGGGAACTTAAAGAAAAATACGGTAGGGAATGGCCAATTCAATGGCTTTCAGAACGTGATTTACAGGATTGGGCTGACGCTTGGAAACAACTTGACCGATCTTTTGAATCTCAGATTTTCCGCAAAAATTGGAGAAATAAATTCAATGAAAAAGTTTCTTAGAATGTTTTTTCTTATTGCACATGTACTCTTCTCCGTCCCAGCTAATGCTTGGTGGCTATGGGTTGAGGGTTTTCCTGTTCAGGAAGAAACGCAATTAGATAAACTCGCAGCTGACATTCACGAGGTTACTGAACAGCTCACCATGCTTAAACAACATTTAGCGATGCTCAACTCCCTAAAATCACGCCTTTTACAGTTGGGTAACGGTCAGATTATGCAAATTTTCACTGAGGCTCAATCCGTTTTACAAAACTCTAAAAGTCTCACGTCCGATATTTCTAATTTTGGTTCGGCTTTCAAACAACATTTTCCTGATGATTACGAGGGCATTATGTCTGCTATTTCGGAAGGTAAACGCCTAAATAACGACTGGCGAAAAGTTGAAGAAGGTTATATGAAAGTCCTCAACATGACCGCTAAAAATTTTGACAATGAGCAGGAAATTAGAGACAAAATGATTGAAACTTTGAACGAAACTGATTCCGATTCAGGTCAGACTAAAGCTATTCAGATTATCGGAGCTATCGTTAATCATGCGTCATTCTTACTTGACAGAAATAATCAGGAACTAAGCGGCTTCATGGAAAGTTATATCACACGTCAACAGGCTAAAAAACAGCGTAAAAAACTTTCTCAAAAAAATGTTGTCGAAATGGGCAAAAATGCCGTTCAAACTGAACGCTCAGGACAAACTTTTACTCCGGGATTCAAATAATTTGAGGTGATAAATATGTTCAGGAAAAAATTTATTCGGGGATTTTCGGCGATAGTTTTGATTATTTTATCGGCTTCACCTGCATTGTGTTTAATCGCTCAGGAAACTACTCAAATTACTGTCAAAGTTAAAGCTGTCGCTGAATGGCTCAACACTCTTGAAATGCAGTTAAATCAACTTAAAATGTTGGCTCAACTTCCGCAATCCGTCATTAGTGAAATTAACGGCATGAAAGAACTTCTTTCAGAAAATTTTTCTCAAGTTAGGAATATTCTTCAGCAAGTTGAAAGCATTACTCATTTCACAGATGATATTGAAAATATGCTAAAAACTCGACACCCTGACTGGCAAGCAGGGTTGAAAATTGATGACCTCAAAGAACGAAATGAAAAACGCGACAAACAGTTAAAGCAGACTTTTGAGGCTTATTTGAAGTCTCTCAATATTACTGCTAAAGATTTCAAGAATGACGAAAAAACTCGTGAAAAACTTTTAACCGCTTTATCTAATTCAGAAGGTCAAGTTCAGGCTTTACAGGCTTTAGGGGCATTACTGGATCACACAAGTTCCATGATTGCACGTAATGAACAGACGCTTCAAGGCTTCATGACTACTTTTCTTGAATCCGAACGTGATGAAATTGATGAACGAGAACAGAAAGAGCAAAGCATTCTTGAGGCTTATAAATCACTAAAAAATTTACAAATTCCCGGTCAAACTTTTACTCCGGGTTTCAAATAATGAGGACTGAATTATGAAAAAGAAAAAATTTTTTATCCTCCTTCTTTCTTTGGCATTAATTAGTCTTTACGTTTCTGAAAGTTTCGCAGCTACTCCCGGAACTAATGCTACCCTCGAATTTGTCGAAAATTTTACTTCAGGCATTGGCGATAAATTACTCGGTTACGCTCGGTCTTTATTCGTTGCTTTAGCTACCCTGTCTCTTGCCTTAGGTCTGGGAAAAATGATTTTAAGCGGTGAAAGTAATATAGGATCAGTTGCTGCTCATGTTGCAAAATGGATTATCTATGTCGGCGTGTTTTTCTGGATTATGTCGAGTTCCGGTGTTGCTTCATTTCTTCCGAAGTTAATTGTTAATTCCTTCATGGAAGCTGGAAAATCCATCGCGGGGCAGGAAGTTGCTCCTGATGATTTGCTCGTCGCAGGTATTCGACTTTACGGCACTATGGTTGAACGAGGCTGGGACGCTGGTTGGGGTGATTTCATTGGAATTATGCTTATCGGAATTGTTATTCTCGTCGTCGTTGCAATGCTCGCTGGAACTATGGCCGTTGCTTTAATCGAAATGAACTTAGTTATTTGCGGTGGAGCTATTTTAATCGGCTTCGGCGGTTTCGAGTACACTCGCGATATTGCCCTGAGTTATCTACGATATTCCGTATCCATTGGCGTAAAACTTCTCATGATTATGATTGTGTACGCTCTTGCTAATGCTTTGTTAATCGACTGGGAAGCAACTTTCGGAGCGGCTACTGACATGGCTACCCTAATTACTGCGGCGGGACAAATTCTCGGCGGTACTATTTGCATTTTCATGGCGGCTCGCATTGTTCCGTCAATGGCTCAATCTGTCGTTAGCGGTGCAGCTCTCTCATTCGGTCATGAATTATTCACATCTTCTGCTTCAACTCTTGCTCATGGTGCTATCGGTGAAAAGAATCCCGGCGGTGGTCGTTCGGGCGGTTTACTCGGTGCTGGAAAAACTGTTGTTGAAAGTCTCCGTAACGCTCAAACTTCAACGTTTAGAGTAATTGCAAATACTTATGATGCCGCAAAAGAAGGTGGACTCAACGGAGCTGTTGAACATGTCTCCTCTCATATTCCAGTCGTAAATAATCTCATGGACGCTCACAAAGGCGGAAATATGCTTAATTACGTTGCAGCAAGTACCGTGTTCGGCTCTAATTCTGACAGGGCTACTCGTTATCTTCACAACAATGACATTCCTGAAATGCGTCCTGCTCCTAAAAATGAAAATCCTAATTCCGCTGAAAGTTTATTTGAACGTCTTAATAATGAAAGGAGTTAATCTAATTGCCCGATAATAATTCTCTTGAAAATCCTTATTTATCAGCTCGTAAAGAATACAGCGATCGTTACGGTTCGGCTGTAAAGGACGCAGCGCATTGGCGACAAATTTCAATGTTAATGCTACTGCTCTGTCTGGCTTTCGGGGCTACTATGATGTGGCTGACAAGTCAAAATAAAGTAGTCCCTTATATTGTTCAAGTCGATAAACAGGGTTACGCAGTTACCATAAAATCCGCTCGTGAAGGTTCGATTGCTGACACAAGAGTTGTTATTGCAGCTCTCGGCGGATTTTTCGTGAATTTCAAAACCGTTATTACTGACATGTCCTCACAGCGGCGCATGGTCAACGATGTTTATTCTTACCTTGCTAAAAATAGTCCCGCTGAAACTGTCGTCTCTCAGTACTATAAAGAACATAATCCATTTATCGCTACTCAGGACAAACACGAACTCACCGTTCAGGTTGAAATTCGTTCTATCGTTCGTTCAGGCAGTGATGATAAATCTTGGCAAGTCTTATGGACAGAGGAAAAAATGGATCAAGGTTCAATTATTGAACGTACCGACTGGAGAGCGATTGTATCTGTCGCAATTTCTCCCGTCCGAGAACTTGAAGAAGTCCTAAAAAATCCGCTCGGTATCTTCATCACTGAAATCAATATGGCTCAAGATATTAACATAACAGTTCCACAATCTTAATTTCGAGGTGTTTATCATGTTCAAAAAAATTTTTGTTATGTCTTTCATAATTTTCTTTACAAATTCAGCTTTTGCCGTTACTCCAGGTTACAACATGGAAACGGGTGAGATTATTCTTCCGTCTGAAGTTCCTCTGTACGAAAATAATTCTTCGTCTCAAAATGAATTAGCTGAAATTCAAGCTGCCGAAGCTCAATACAAAGCATTACAGGAAGCTGCCGAAGAAACTGCAAGGATTCAGCTATGGGAAAAACTTGACAGAGAAATAAAACTCCGCCGTTACGACAAACTCGTTTTTGAAATGAGAAAAAATTTCGATGACGCAAGAGCCGCGACTAATCCGTTCATCGGTGAACAGGGTTATGTCATTTACCCTTACGGTGAAGTCATACCGATAATTACATGCCGCCCCATGAGAATGACCGATGTTGCTCTTGAACCCGGTGAATCAATTATGGGCATTCATGCGGGAGACACCGTGCGCTGGATTTTCACTCCGTCCCAATCCATGAAAAACGGCCTCGCTGTCTCTCACATTGTTGTTAAGCCTTCTCAACCCGGAATTTCTACGAATTTACTCGTTCATACTGATAAGAGAACTTACAATCTTGATTTCACTGCTACTGAAAATTCGCAGTACATTCGCGGGGTTGCCTTTTCATATCAGATGAATGATTTGACTTCAATTTTTGTTAAAAGTCAGCAGAATAATTCTAACAAGGCTCTCGAAGATGAATTACAGCTTGGCACAGACGGCGTGAATTTTGATAATCTCTACACTCGTTACACAATCATTGATAAAAATAGAGTTGATTGGAAACCTGACGCAGTTTTCGATGACGGCAATAAAACTTATATTCGTATGCCTTTGAAATTTAGCGAAACGCCGGCATTTTATATTTATCTCGACAAGAAAGAAACTCTCTCAAATTACCGTGTGAAAGGTCGTTATTACATCGTTGACCGTTTATTTGACAGAGCTTATCTCAAAATCGGAAATAAAAGGATTGCTATAGTTCGTGATGAAAAACTTACAGACACAAATATTCGGGAAAGCAGAATATCAACAACGAAAAAATCTGAAAGGTGAGATTCAAAATGAGTTCAGATAGTCCTGACCGTTTCGAGCCTTCAGCACAGCAAAAAGTTAAACAGGGGAAATCAGCTTCAAAACGCATTGCCTTGTTTGTCTTCATTGGTGCTGGAATTATTTTCACACTCGTTGCAATGTCGATACTTACTTCAGAAAACGGATTAAACGGCAGTAATGCTCCTGTCAACCTTTTCGAGGCTTCAAGAGGTGCACAGTCCATTGCTCCGCCTCGTCCCAAACCTCCTGAGCCTGAACCTGTAAAAATTCCTGAACCTGCTCCCGCTCCTCAGCCGCAAAGAGTGCGTCCGGCTTACATTCCTGTACCTAAAGTTTCTGACATCAGAAAACAAAATCAGGTGCAACGGCTTTTAGCCGCTAATTCTCCTACAACAATTCAGGCTTTCAGAGAACAGACACACAATAGCGGAAATTCTCAGAACGGTAATAATTCCGACACGATAGCAGAAGTTTCAAGACTTTTGTCAAATGCTCCTGTTAATACCGCACAGTCCATAAATGGAATGCCTTTTATGCCTACTCAAAATTCGTCGCTTCAGTCCGACCCTAACGGCTGGAACAGAAAGGATAATTTTACTAAGCAGGCTGTACCCGAAGAATATTCAAAGCACTCCGTTAATTCTCCGCAAAGCATTCTTGAATTGAAATCGGGGACGATATTGTCATGTGTTTTAATTTCCGGCCTTAATTCAGATTTACCCGGCAATATGATTGCTCAGGTCTCTGAAAATGTTTGGGACACTGCTACTGGGCGTTACCTGTTAATTCCGCGTGGCTCAAGACTTATAGGCACTTATGATAATCAAATTTCTTACGGTCAAAGCAGGGTTCTCGTCATGTGGAGCAGATTAATTTTCCCTGACGGCTCAAGTCTCGTTCTCGATAACTTAAAAGGTGCGGATCAGTCTGGTTATTCTGGATTCAAAGGTCAGATTAATCGTCATTGGGGGTCTATTATTTCTTCTGCTTTGCTTGTTTCTTTGTTGGGTGCTGGCGTTGAAATTGCTGCTCCTACCGACAATAATAGACGAGATACTGACGACCCGCGTTCCATTCTCGCTGAAAATGCAGCTACTGCCGTTGCTGAAGCTATGACCCAAATTATAAAAAAGGAATCTGACAGGCAGCCTACCATTAAGATTAAGCCCGGTTACAGATTCATGATTTTCGTTCAACACGACATTATTTTTCCTCGTGTTTGGCGTAATTAATTTTGAAAGGATTGAATTTTATGCGATTATTTATTGCTGAAAAACCAAGTCTCGCTCGTTCTATTGCCGCTGTTCTGTCGAAACCGCAGGGAAATAATAAACTTTATATTCAGGCGGGTGATGATATTGTCGCGTGGGCAGCAGGTCATTTACTTGAACAGGCTATGCCCGAATTTTATGACGAAAAATATAAACGTTGGAATATTGCCGACCTCCCGATTTTTCCTGAAGTCTGGAAAATGCTTGTCAAAAAAGAAAGCAAGGACTTATTCGACAATCTCAAAAAGTTACTCAAAAAAGCTGATGTTGTCGTTAATGCTGGCGATTGCGACAGAGAAGGGCAGTTGCTAATTGATGAAATTCTTGATTTCTGTGGTTATAAAGGGGAAATTCTGCGAATCCTCATCAGCGACACTAACCCTGAAGCCGTAAAAAAAGCTCTCGACAACCTCAAACCTGATTCAGATTTTCACGGCGACCGCGATGCAGCTCTTGCACGTAGTCGAGCTGATTGGTTGCATGGCATGAATTTAACACGACTTTACACGAAACTTGCTGAAAAAAATGGTTATAATGGAAAACCTCTCAGAATCGGGAGGGTAAAAACTCCCGTTACTGCTCTTGTTGTAAGACGTGATGAAGCTATTGAAGCATTCGTGCCTAAACCTTTCTGGGCTATTAAGGCAAATATTCAAGTTAAAGACGGCTCGTTCAATGCTACATGAAAACCTAATGACAAACAGCAAGGTCTTGACGAAGAAAAACGCCTTGTCGATAAATCTATTGCTGAAAATCTTATCTCAAGGCTTAAAGGGAAGCCCGCAAATATCACGAAATATGAGAGCAAAAAACAATCTTCCAAGCCTCCAGTTGGTTTGTCGCTTCCGAAATTGCAAATGATTGCATCGAAAAAATTTGATTTGTCTCCTGCTAAAACTCTGGAAATTTGTCAAAAATTATACGAACAAGGCATTCTAACTTATCCGCGTTCGGACTGTGAATTTCTGCCTGACGCTCATCAGGACGAGGCTGAAAAAGTTTTTGCTGTCATCGAAAAATTATCTCCTGCAAAAATCCCTCAAACTGTTGATAAAAAACGCAAGACTCCTGTATTCAACTCTAAAAAAGTTGAGGAACATCACGCTATTATTCCGTCTGCTTCTTGCAAAATCTCAAAGCAACTTGAAAAAGACGAGGCTTTAGTTTTTGAACTTGTCGCAAAGCGTTATATTTCGTTCTTCATGCCGGATTTTGAATTTTTGCAAGTCAACATTAACGCTGATATTGACGGCGAATTATTCACTGCTTCAGGTCGGCAAATTCTTAATGACGGCTGGAAATTCGTTGAAAAAGATTTGCAGGATAAAGACGATGAAAAAGATAATAACGATGATAACAGTTCAGCTCCTCTGCCTGAAACTTTTGAAGGCGAAAATGGCTCTTGCAATGACATAAAACTTTTGGAAAAGAAAACTAAAGCTCCGA
>JAFSKE010000082.1 GCA_017449135.1 Synergistaceae bacterium | reverse complement strand
CGGTATGCTGGGGCTTTGAGAATAACTGCACAAGGAAAATTTCATCGAAAAATACATTTGAAATCGTCATCATTAAAGGGATTTTTTCGGGATTGGGAGCGTTAATAATAGCTTTAATGTCAGGAGAAAACATGCCTGAAATTTTTTATGCGTTATGCGTAATGTCTCTTGGTTTTGTTGCTTACGGTTTGAGTATTTTCTTTTACGTTAAAGCTCAAAACGTTATCGGAGCCGCTAAAACAAGTGCATATTATTCCGTTGCTCCTTTTGTGGGTGCTTTGATGTCGTTTATGTTCCTGAACGAAAAAATTTCGGAAAAATATTTGCTTGCTCTCGTCATAATGGCTGTCGGATCGATTCTCGTCGTAATAGACACTTTAATTTTAAGCCATATTCACGAACACGAACATTTTATTGATGAGACGCATAAATTTTCACATTCTCACGCTCATAATCATTATATTTCACTAAAAAATCACAGACATTTTCATAAGGAGATGTTTAATCTTGAAAATCAATAATATTATTCTGCTTCTTTTAACTGTTATGTTATCGGCTGTCGGCTGTTCGTCAGGTTCAAATTCAAATGACACAGGCGAAATTAAAAATTTCAACGTTCCCTCCGTAACTCTTAATAATGGTTACAAAATGCCCGTTTTAGGTTTAGGGACTTGGACGCAAAATAATTCAACTGCTGAAAATTCCGTCTATGTTGCAATCAAAGAAGGCTACAGGTTAATTGACACTGCGAGATATTACGGAAATGAATCAGGAGTCGGAAAAGGTATCAAGCGTGCCATTGACGAAGGAATTATCAAACGGAACGAAATTTTTGTTACTACGAAAATTATGCCGGGCAATTATTCAAATCCCGATTCTGCGATTGACGACTCGTTAAATTCTCTCGGACTTGAATATATTGATTTAATGTTAATTCATCAGCCCGGTTACAATGACGAAAACGTTTATAAGGCTCTCGAAAACGGCGTTAAATCTGGAAAATTAAAATCGATCGGAATTTCAAATTATTACACTCCCGAAGATTTTGAACGGATTAACAAAATTTCCGAAATCACTCCCGCAGTCGTTCAAAATGAAAATCATATTTATTATCAAAACACTGATTTACAAAAATATCTCGAACGTTACGGAACTGTTGTTGAAAGCTGGTATCCCTTCGGAGGACGCGGAAACACTCAGGAAGTTTTTAACAACGAAACAATAACAAAAATCGCAAAATCTCACGGCAAAACTTCAGCACAAATTATTTTGCGATGGCAGATTCAGGCAGGTTATGTCGTAATTCCAGGTTCTCAAAATCCCTCGCACATTGCAGAAAATTTTGATATATTTGACTTCGAATTAACTCAAAATGAAATGAACGAAATTTCAAATTTGAATCAAAACAGGAGATTTGAAAACTGGTAGGAATAATCGCAGAATTTAATCCGCTTCACAAAGGCCATGAAAGATTAATTAACTTTGCCCGTGAAAATTCAAATGGCTGTGTAGTCGTGTTATCCTCAAATTTCACTCAACGAGGCAGCCCCTCAATAATCGATAAATTTTTTCGTGCCGAATCAGCTATTAATGCCGGTGCTGATTTAGTTATTGAATTACCGTTTTTATATTCGTGTTCAGCAGCTAAAGATTTCGCAAGAGGTGCCGTTGAAATTTTGGGACGCTCGAATTTTGTTGACTCTATTGCGTTCGGAATGGAAAATGTTGATTTTGATGTCGAAAAATTAATTGACGTTGTATTAAATGAAAATCAGGATTACAAAAATTTTCTGCGTTCTGAATTAGATACCGGAGCATCGTTTCCGAAAGCAAATTCAATAGCCCTCGAAAAAATTTTGCCGGGAAGTTTTGATTTCATTTCAAAGCCTAATAACATGCTTGCATTATCTTACATGGCCGAAATTAAAAAACATGATTACAAACTCAAAATATTAAAATTAAAGCGTGAGGGAAATTTTAGAAGCAAAGATATTCGGGAGAAAATTCTAACCTCTCTGTCATTTACTCAACCTCTCTGTGAAGGGGTTATAAAAATGGCTTACGAATCTGGCAGAATTTCAGACGAGAATAAATTATGGCCTTTGCTGCAAAATATTTTTATTCGTTCTAATCCCCAAGATTTACGGAAAATTTACGGAATTGACGAAGGTATCGAAAATTTATTTTTGAAGCATTGGAGATTTTCATATGATTTCAATGATTTTATCGGTCGCTGTGTCTGTTCGAGATACACAAGGGCACATATTAGACGCAGGTTAATTTATGTTTTGTTGAATTTGAATCGTGATGACGTTATCGAAAATCTTAAAATCAAAATCCCTTACGCAAGACTCTTAGCTTTTAATCAAAATGGCCGTAAAATCCTTAAAAACCATTCTGACATCAAAATTATAACCAGACTCGGAAAGGAAAAAAATTTTTTCTCACAAACTGAATTTCAAGCCTCGCAATTATACGAATTAACATTAAATCTTCCGAACATGAGCAGGGAAACAAATACGGTGATAAAATTCTAAGCAAAATTTATTATGGGAGAATTTTATTTTTATGACACGAAAATTTTTCACGGCTTTGATTTTTGCGATTATTCTTGCTTGTGCCTGTTACGGTTTATGGCCAAGAGTTTCACTCGAAAATTCAAATAAAAACGTTGCGATTTTAGTTGATTATCGAGAAGTTTTGACGCTCGCTAAAAATTCGGATTTAACTGTTGAAGAGGCAATTAAAAATTTGATTCAAGACGGCGTTACAGGCTTAATGGTAAGTGAATTAACGGGAGATAATATCGATCACGGAGTCGGACAGGCTGAATTTAAGACAGTGCGAGACCCCGAAAGATCAACCGAAGGGACAATAATTTCAATCATTCCCAACAGTCCTTACAAAAATATTTTGAATGAATGGCTGCGAATCAGATTCGCAATTTCTGATGACAAAACAACGCCGATATTTTTAGCAATGCCTTCAAACATGTTGAAAAACACAGGAATTATTCCCGACATTGAAGGACTTGAAACAGCTAAAAAATTGGGATTAAAAATTTTCTACCGTCCTGCACCTTCACCCGGTCATTTGTCGGATAGGGCTTCGATAATGCTTCGTGAAGTTGTAAAAAAATATGACAATATTTCAGTCTTTACACCAAGCGGCGAATATGTTTCGGGTTATCCTGATGTCAGCAAACTTTCAAAGACAGCTCACGAATTAAATATCCCCGTTGCTGTTGTCGAATTTTCAAGGCAGGTCGGCGAACCTCAATTAAATGCCCTTGCTTCACCTTTGTTAATGCCTTTGCACAGTGTTACAAATGAAGAAATGACAGCACGCAAAATTTCCCGAAGTGCTTTAAGAGACAGATTAATCCGTGCAGCAGTTGAACGTTCAGTCAGATTATTATTGCTTAGAACAGCTCCACCGAACACATCGAATTTTCTTTTCAAAGATTTTTCCGACGAAGTTAAATTATTGGCTGAAGGGTTAAAGTCTCACGGTTTTAATCTTTCATGGCCGAGTCCCGTTTTTGCAAATTCAAATCTCCGCACGAATATTTTTACGGCATGGGCATTGTCGGCAATTTTAATTTATTCGCTGTGGTGTTACTTAGTCAGAATGGGAATGAATGAAAATCTGAAAATTAATCTCGCCTTAATAATCATAAATTTAATTTTTGCATTTTTGATTTATAAAGTTCAATCTGTTTCGAGACTTGCAGGAGCATTCGCAGCACCTTTAGCCGCAACTGAAGCATCATTAATGGCGATGGACAAAAATAAATCGAAAAATATTTTGTTGTCATTTATTTTTGTGATTGTCTGCGGACTTTCTTTAGCGTCATTTTTCAGTGTCAGCGATTACATGTTGAGATTAAAAACTTTTTCGGGAGTTAAATTTACGTTGATAATTCCTCCGATTTTAGTTTTGCTGCACGATCTTAAAAACCGCATTCACCCTGAATCTTTAATCGAATTTCTTTCACGTCCTCCGTTATGGGGCGAGCTTGCATTAGTCGGAGTTTTGTTACTTGCCGTCGGAATAATTATTTTCAGAAGCGGCAACGTTGCATTCATTCCCGGATTTGAGGCGAAAATTCGTGTAGCACTGGAGAAAATTTTAATTGCCCGTCCGAGAACACGTGAGGTATTTATCGGTTATCCTTCGATTTTGATTTTAGGATTTTTAGTCAGAAATAATTTATTCGCAAAATACCGTGAAATTTTCAGAATCGGAGTTGCTTTAGGTTTCTCGTCAGTCATTAACAGTTTCTGCCATTTCCATACTCCTTTGAGTTTAATTTTACTGCGTGAATTTAACGGTTTATGGACAGGCTTAATCGTAGGATTTATTTTCGTGGGAGTTATAAAATTTATTTTGATTCCGTCGTTGAAATTAATTCGGCCTTTAATATCATGAAAACTTATAAAATCGCATTATTAGGTTATTACGGATTCGGTAATCTCGGCGATGAACTTTTATTGCGTTCAAGTATTGAGATTCTGGAAAATGTAAATATAAAACGTGAAAAAATTGTCGTGCTTTCAAATAATCCTGCTGAAACATCGGAAGTTTTCAAAGTTAAATCCGTGAACCGCTGGAAATTTTCCGAAGTCAGAACGGCTTTGAAACAAAGTGAATTTTTAGTTTTAGGAGGCGGCGGGCTTTTTCAGGATTCTACAAGCATTCGTTCATGTGTCTGGTATTGGGCGGTCGTGAAACTTGCGAGATTTTTGGGATTAAAAGTTTTTGCGATCGGTCAATCAATAGGGCCTTTGAAATTCAAAATTTCGAGAATCTTAACGGGAGATGCTTTGAGAGCCTGCGAGAAAATTCACGTACGAGACGAAAATTCGTTCAACATAGCTAAAAAATTCGGCTGCAAAAATGTTGATTTAGGCGTTGATTTAGTGATGCTGATAAAACCTGTTTGCACCTCTCTGTCATCTTGCGATGACATCTCCCCTCAAGAGGGGAGACTCTTTGCACAATGCCGTCCCTCGCTGAGGGAAGGTGTCTCACAAAGTGAGACGGAAGGGTGTGTTTTAATAAATCTCCGGCCATGTAAAGAACTCGAAAAATACATCGACATAATCGAACCCGAAATCAAAAAATTTAATTTACGGAAAATCGGTGTTGCTTTGTCTAAAGATGACGAGGAAATTTTAGAGCCTTTGCGTGAAAAGTTAAATCTTGAAAAAATTATTTACGTTACAAATTTCAATGACGCTGAAAAATTATGGGCTTCTTCGTCTTGTGCCGTAGGAATGAGATTGCATTTCGGTGTTCTATCGAGAATCTTCAAGACTCCCGTTGTCTTAATTCCTTATGACATTAAAGTTGAAGAGTTCGCAAAAAGTTCGGGCATTCCTTTAATTTATGATGATTGGAAATCTCCCGCAATGCCGCTGGAAGTTCCCAATGTGATAAAATTTGACACATGGATAAACGCAGAATTGACGAAATAGGAATAAGATATGTAGAAAGTTTGAAGCTCTACGAAGAATACGCAACAAGAATCAGAAATTTAATTCAGGATTTAGTCGAAATTGAAGGCGTAGAGTTTTATGCTATTGACGGCTGGGCTGAACCTCCGGCGGAATTGTTGAGGATTCTTTCTGGTCTCGATGAAAAAGATTTATCGGGAGTCGATTTAGTTACTGTCAGAGTATTATTGAGATTCCCCGAAGATGTGTTAAAGATTGAAAACGTTGTTAAAGCAGAATTTGAAATTGACGAATCAAGATCTGTCCCTTCAAGCGGCCTCGAAGATCCTTACAGATTCGGTTATCCTGCTGTTGTTTATATTTTGTCGCTTTCAAAATCAAGATCAAATCTGCGTGAATGGGAAAAATATAAAAGTTTAAGTTTTCGTCTCGAACTCAGAACTATGTTACAAGAGGCTTGGGCTACGATTTTCCCGAAAGTTAATCAGACTGTCGGAAGTTTATCGGAGAAAAAATTAACCCGTGAGCTTGTGTTATTGGCTGCATTGCTTGAAAAAGCGGATCAGGGATTCTTGACTCTCAGGAACGAAATCAAAGACGAAGCATTATTAATCCCGCCGTCAAATAAAAATCAAATCGGAAATTCAGAAAATATTAACGCTGAAAAACTTTTCACTGACGAAGAATTATATAATCTCTTCAAAGAAGATTCGTCGTTATTGGGTAAATGGAACGCCGCAGCCATTGAAGCAGGTTTCCCGGAATTTACGCCTGACGCTGATTATCTTCGTGAAAGTTTTGCTAATCTCTGCAACATTTTAAGAATTGCCGGGCTTGATACGGTTTCTGAAGTTAAAAATTTCATGGCCGACATGGAAACTGATAACAAAGGTTTGAGACAGTTAAAAACGATTCACGATACTTTCAACGAAAATTCAAAATGGAGAATGGATCCTTTTTCAGCGTTATTCCTGTTAGTGTTAAATTTCAAATGGGAAAATCTTAAAGACAAAGACCTCGTTAAACTTGAAATTAAAAAAGCGTCTGACCGTATCAGCGGTATAGATTAAGGAGGAAAAATTAAAATTGAGAAGTATTATTTTATGGGTCATAGTGTCGTATTTAATCGGCTCTTTGCCAACAGGTTATATTGTTACAAAATTATTTCACAAAGATTCAGAGGGAAAAAGAGATTGGCTTGATATTCGTTCAATCGGTTCCGGTGCAATGGGTGCTACAAATGTCGGGCGTGCAATGGGGCCTGTGTGGTCATGGTTTGTTGCAGCGGTTGACATGTTAAAAGGTGCTTTTGCGTTATTGCTTGCTGCCCATATAGCTCCTGCGGAATCTCAGCAGACTATAATGGCATGTTCAGCTTTTGCTGTCGTACTCGGACATATTTTTCCTGTCTGGTTAAAGTTCAAAGGCGGTAAAGGTGTTGCGACGACTTACGGATTATTATTTTTTATCTGGCCTTATAAATCTTTTGCAGTAATTTTATTGTGCGGTGCAGTCTGGTATTTTGTTAGGTGGCTGACACGTTACGTTTCTGTTGCTTCGATGTCATCGCTTGTAGCTTCGTCAATATTTTTTGCAATGCTGGGAGCTCCTGAAATTTTTATATGGCTTTCGTTAGGATTGGCCTTGCTCGTAATTTTCAGCCATCGTGAAAACATTGACAGATTAATTCACGGAAAAGAAAACAAATGGAAAAAGAAATAATTTCAACACCTCTTCACAGACGAAGAGGCATTTTTATTTTTTTATGTCTGATTTTAATTCTCGTCAGCCCAGCATTCTCTGAAACTTACGGGAAAACTTTATACAAAAATCTCTCAAAACGTTTAAGCAGAGACAGGGAAGATTATTCATATTTAAGCGACAGGGAATTTGCAAATTTTCGTGAAGTCAGGACAACAGGAATTAAACCGGGAAAATTATTTCGTTCGTCATCGCCCGTAAAACATTGGGGAAATCGAAACTCAATCGCCGACAAGGAAGCTGAAAAATCAGGCGTTAAAACTTTTATCAATCTTGCCGACTCAAATCAGAGCATGAGAGAACACAAAAATTTTTACGAGACTTATTATTCACGTCAAAACATAATCGGATTAAAACTCAGCACAAAATTTTTCACAAATGATTTCAAACAGGGATTATTGAGGGGAATTAAATTCATGATTGAAAATGAACCGCCGTATTTAATTCACTGTGATTTAGGAAAAGACAGAGCAGGTTTTGTGTGTTCATTGATTGAGTGCCTAATGGGTGCAGGTTACGAAGAAATTATAAAAGATTACATGGCATCATTTTATAATTATTTCAGAATTGTCGAAGGCACTAAAGAATACGAATACATTTCAGAGAACGAAATTAAAAATTTTCTCGCAAAGGCTTTCAACGTCAAAACTATTGAAAATCAAAATCTCGAAATCTTAGCCGAAAGATATTTTTTGAATCTCGGATTAAGTGTGAATGAAATTTCAGAGTTAAAGAGGATTCTATCGACGTATTAATTTCACTGTCTCCTCTTCCACTCTTTAATTTGTTCGAGACGATTTTTGTAACGAATTTCGATTCCCTGTTCAGTCGGTTTGTAATATTCATGGCCGATTAAATTTTCGGGAAGGCATTGCATGTTCGTGATTCTTTCGTCATAGTCGTGAGCAAATTTGTAATTTTTTCCGTATTCCAATTCTCTCATTAATTTTGTCGGAGCGTTTCTCAAATGTAACGGCACAGGCTCGGCTAAATTTTTCAATGCGTCGTTTCGAGCTGAGTTATAGGCAACGTCAACTGAATTTGATTTCGGCGAAATTGAAAGATGAATTACAACTTGTGCCAAGTGTACCGAACATTCAGGCATTCCGATAAAATGACAGGCCTGATAAGCTGCTACTGCCATTGAAAGTGCTGAAGGTTCCGCGAGTCCGACATCTTCACTTGCAAATCTTAAAACCCTTCGTGCAATGTATAAAGGATCTTCGCCGCTCTCAAGCATTCTTGAAAGCCAATAAACTGCCGCATCAGGATCAGAATTTCTCATTGACTTGTGCAAAGCTGAAATTAAATTGTAATGTTCTTCGCCGTTTTTGTCATATAACAAAGATTTTCGGGAGGTACATTGCTCTAAAATTTCGTTAGTGATTATGATTTTTCCGTCTGAATTTGTTTCGGTGTTATTCGCTGCCATTTCCAATAACGATAATGCTGCTCTTGCGTCTCCGTTTGAAAAAATAGCAATGGCTTTCAAAATTTCGTCATCGGCATAAAAATTATTTCCCAAGAATTTTAACGCTCTCTGCAATAATTTAACTAAATCTTCAACGTTCAAAGCCTTCAAGACAAAAACTTTACAGCGGGATAACAAAGCACCGTTAATTTCAAATGACGGATTTTCTGTTGTAGCACCGATTAAAATTATTGCTCCCTTTTCGACAAACGGCAAAAATGCGTCCTGCTGAGCCTTGTTGAATCTGTGAATTTCATCGACAAATAAAATTGTACGTTCTCCGAAATTGCGATTTGATTCAGCCTGTTTCATTACATCGCGAATTTCTTTAATGCCGCTCGTAACAGCCGAAAAATTTATAAATTCAGCTTTAGTTTTTGTTGCGATGATTCTTGCGAGAGTCGTTTTGCCAACACCCGGAGGCCCCCAAAATATCATCGAAGGGATTTTGTCGGAGTCAATAATTCGTCTCAAAATTTTTCCCGGAGCAATTAAATGTTCCTGCCCTGCAAAATCTTCAAGAGAGTCAGGTCTCATTCGTGCAGCTAAAGGCTCATCGGTTGGATTTATGAAAAGTGATTCAGCCAAGATTATAATTTTCTCCTTAGTTAATTTTTGAAATGATTATAACTTAATTTAATATTAATGACATTGCGAACGAAAATAATATTGAACATTAAATTTATTTTTTGACACAACAATATCGGGACAAAAATTTATGCTATAATTTATTCAATTAGTCTTTTTACGATAGCACATGGCTAACGCAGCCATTTTCATGTCCCTTAGACTTAATTATAGCACGTATGGCTTATCGTTGCGTGCTAATTTTTTCAAGGCTGGTGAGTACTGCATTGAGACGTACAGCAGATGTTATATTGCTAAAATTTGTAATAGTGTGTTTTATAATTTTTTATTGTGCCTCGATAACGTTCTCCTCCGGATTGGGGCCGAAAGTAAAAGGAATACAGTTAGGAGAAAAAATGTATTTGAATGATCTTGTTGAGTGTCTCGTGAAATTAAAAAAATTGCCGTTTGTTCTTGATATTAATCACACACGAAGATTTCGGGAACTTAGTGATTCTTTTAACTCAATCACGATTGAATTTAACGGAATTGGAGATGAGATGACCGACTTTCAAATTACTAAAGCAACGGGGGAGTTTGTAAAATTTTATGATGAGAATGACTTAACACTTGACGAAATACTTTCAGAAATTGAAAATGTCGGAGTGTATTATTCTGATGTTTACGTTGGACGAAAAAATTTGCACAGCTACCCTGACAAAATTATAGAATTTGACGAAAACAGGAGAGTTGTTTCATTTCGACTTCATAAAACAGATTTTGTATCGAAGAATGTAAAGTCGGAAGATTTTTTGCGGGATTTCACAAGATCTTATAATATTCCTTTTTCCGGACGATTAAGGGGAAACATTTGGTATTATAAAGGTGAAAAATGGAAATTTACATTCTTTCACACACTTAGCGATGACATTATATTATTTGAGGCAATAAGAGAAGCAGTTTTCGATTAAAATGTATTATAATTATTTTACATTTTCAGATTGAAGTTTTGAAATTCAAAAAGACAAGTTTTGCCACTACAAAAATATTAATTTTATTTTATGAATACGGTGCAGGAATTAAAACTGAAAAATAAAACGGCCGGGCTTTTTAAGGCTTGACCGCTTTAACAAATTTAACAAAAAATTTATTTCCGAAAAGTTTTACGACGAGTAACAACATTAAAAATTTCCACAGTCCCCATGACATATTACAACCGCTGCCGCTTCCACCGATTGTGTTTGCGTATTCATCACCGCTTGTTCCGACTGTTACGTCCATGCTTATATCTTTGAAGCCGGTTATGTAATTGTATTTGATACTCACGGGAGCTTTGGAAAATACAACTTCGCCTGTCTCGTCATCGTAGCTTGTCGGTGAAAATCCGTTGCCGTTTTCGTCAATGCCCGTAACATCTTTAACGTTTGCAACGTAACCCAAATCATCATTTGCGTCAGACGTTACGAACACCGCAAACCTTCTCAACAAAATATCGAGAATGTTAAATGACGCTTTTCTTCTGAAGCCCGTTACTGTCTGATGTTCACATTCAAGACTTTTTAATAAAAATTGAGATACGTCAAGCATTGTTAAATGGTTGTTAGCGCAGTTCAGGTCAGAAAGTTTTTTGCAACCGTCAATATTTAATTCTACAATGTCGCACGAACTGCAATTAATTGACAAAAGTTTTTCACAGTTGCTCGTGTCAAGTTTTGTTATAGGTGTTTCGCTGACATCAAGATATTGAAGCTCATCACAGTTTGTCAAAACAATTTCCGTCAATTCCGTACAGCCCTTAACGTCAACAGTTTCAACTTTGCTTTCGGATAAATCAATTTTTTGCAATGACGTATTATTTTGGACTTCAATTTTCGTTACACTTTTGTTGCCTGCTACGTTTAATACTTCAACCGCAACAGTTGCAGGCAATTTGACTTCCGTTACACCCTCAATTTGCGACAAATCAAGCGTCTTGACTTCTGTAACACTTGCAATTTTTTCAATAACCGCAGATAAATTTTCGTTGCTGATGTTGCCCGTTAGAGTGATCTCGGTTTTATTCGCAAATGTCTCTGCGATTTTTTCCTCACTCATATTCAAAATTTCTGCAGCGTCCGTAGTGTTACTTTCTGGTGTTTCTTTTGCAGTGTCGCCAGAGCCGGAGTTGTCAGAGTTAGACTCAGATTCAGATTCAGCGTCAGGGTTTTTTGCGTCTTCCGTCCATTGAGCATAAAGAGTTATCTCCCCGCCGTCTTCACTCGTCAGATTTTTGACAGTTGCACCGCCGTTATAAGTATTATTATTTGCGTTGTCCTTCCAACCGCTGAAAGTGTAGCCCGTGCGTGTGAATTTGTTATCGGTCAATCTTCCTTCAACATCATAAGTTAAAGTTAAATTATCCATTGAGCCTGTTCCGCCGTTGCCGTTAAATTTAATGGTGTAAGTGTTTGCCGTCCAGTTAGCTTTGAGATTTATATTGCCCGTTGTCCCCTGCGGAATTGAAGTTATTGCGACATCGCCGCTTGTCCATTTTTCAAACGTGTAGCCGGTTTTTGTCGGATTAATCAGCGTTATATCACTGCTTTTCATTGTGTAACTGGTCGGATTTCCTGACACACCGCTTGAACCTTCCAAACCCGAATAACTGATTGTATAACTCTCAAGTGTTATAGTAACCTGAATACACTGAGCTATACTATCATTATAGTTGCTGCCTGTTACTTTATACCAAACATAATATATTTTGTTATCTGTCCCTGTCGGAATGTCAACATTATATTTATCATTTTCAGGGGAAGTTGTTGCATTATCGCCAAGTGCATAAACCATTGTTCCGCCATTTGTTGTACCTGCTGTAATAAGTTCTTGAGGCTGTCCGTTGTATGTAAGAGTTTTTGCTGTCGGAGCTGTTGCTACAGTTGCGTCTGCCTTTGCGATAGTAAAATCTGCTGAAGCCTCGCCTGCTTTATGAATATTAGTTGCCGCAATCGTTGCTTTTACGGTATAGTCGCCGACATCAGCTGGAACAGTTGTAGAAAAATTTGCAGATCCTTTGATTGCGTAAGTATATGTTGCTGAAATGCTGCTGTTCCTTGTAACGATTGGCTCTTTTGCTGTTTCTCCGTAAGTCCAGCCCTCAATGCTTAACTCAATGTTCAACGGGTGCAACAGAATAGGATAATCGCTTCCCTGTGAAAATTCTTCGCCCAAAGTAGATGCAAGAGATTTCATTTCTTCTACGGTTTTGGCTGTGGCCGAGTCAGCTTTGACTTCAAGACTATTCGTGTCATAGTAGTATGTATTAGTTGCCTTTACTGTGCCGTAGTAAGTGTCGCCTGTAAACAGACCTTTTTTTGCCCCAGTACCGGTAGCAGTAGCATCGCAGCTATATACAAAGCAGTTTTGAGCAGTCACGTTACCGTTCGATTCGCCCTGAGACGCGCCGAGAAATGCGCCGACCGTGCCATATGTATGCGATCCGGCATCAGCAGTATTATTAGCGGAGTAGCAGTCCGTGAACGATATTGCATCATCACTATTTGTGTTATTTACGATTGCACCTACAAAACCGCCGCCATAATCCATAGTTTTGACTGTGTTATTCTCAGAAGCACACTCGGAAAACGCAGTTTTCTCACTATTTTCTGCACCGGCAAAGCCCACGAACGCACCTGCAAATATATTCGAGCCATTTGCGTTTATGGTGGAATTGCTTACTGAGCAATCCGTAATCGTGCAATCTTCAGCAAAAGCTACAAGCCCGCCTGCATACGCCTGATCCCAGCCTCCAGTCCCAGCAGTTGCGGTTATGGTTGCATTTTTAATAATGAGATTTGAAATACTACCCCCTCCGACAAGAGCTCCAAAGACACCTGCAACATTCATATTATAGTTTTGATACGAAAATTGTATTCCTGTAATTGTTGCGTTTGAAATAGTAAAGCCGTCGCCTTCATAATTGCCCGCAAACGGTTTCTCAAGCGTCCCGACAGGCGATAAATCATTTACTCCGTTCATATCAAAACTGGCTGTCTGTCGGAAATATTTTTGTGAATAATCTGTCCCGTTGTTGACTGTCTGAGCGAGTGTCTTAAAATCATCAACTGTAGAAATCAGATACGGATCAGTCTGTGTTCCCGTGCCTCCGCTGTAAGCAGGTTCATTTCCCCATGCCGTCAGCGTCATGCCCTGCAACATTCCCGCCGTCATTGCCAACACGAATAAAAAGGCAAAAAAATTATTTACTGTGCTGTGCTGTGCTGTGCTGTG
>JAFSKE010000081.1 GCA_017449135.1 Synergistaceae bacterium | reverse complement strand
TTTGCTCCGAGTCTCTCGTGCATCGCTTTAACGACTGAACTAAAATCTGCTCCGATTCTGTCCATTTTGTTTACGAATGCAATTCTCGGAACATGATATTTATCTGCCTGTCTCCAAACCGTTTCAGATTGAGGCTCTACACCTCCGACGGCACAGAAAACAGCAACAGCTCCGTCAAGGACACGCATTGAACGTTCGACTTCAACCGTAAAATCCACGTGGCCTGGCGTATCAATTAAATTGATAGTGTGTTCCTTCCAAGCACATGTTGTTGCAGCCGAAGTAATCGTTATTCCTCTTTCACGTTCCTGCTCCATCCAGTCCATTGTCGCAGTGCCTTCGTGAACTTCGCCGACTTTGTAATTGCTGCCCGTGTAGTACAAAATTCTTTCGCTCGTTGTAGTCTTTCCTGCGTCGATGTGAGCAGCGATTCCTATATTTCTTACTTTACTAATGTCCATAAAAATTTACCAGCGATAATGAGCAAATGCCCTGTTTGCTTCGGCCATTCTGTGAGTGTCATCACGGCGTTTAATCGAAGCACCTTCGTTTTTATAAGCGTCCATTAACTCACGCATTAATCTTTCGTGCATGGGCATTCCTTTTTTAGCTCTTGCGAACGATACGATCCAACGGATTGAAAGCTGGACTCCTCTTTCCGGAGTAACTTCAACAGGAACCTGATAAGTAGCACCGCCTACACGTCTCGGTCTTACTTCAATATTAGGCGTAACGTTTGCCATAGCTTTTTCAAATACTTCAAAGGGTTCGACACCTAATTTTTCAGCAGCAGCATCTAATGCACCGTAAAAAATTTTTTCGGCTAAACTCCTTTTTCCGCCCATCATTAATGCACTGATAAAACGGGAAGCAGCAGGATTATTAAATTTTATGTCCGGTAATGGGGGACGTTTTTTAATATGACCTTTTCTCGGCATTTTTCTTTAATTCCTCCTAATTTGCTTTTGGTTTTCTTGCACCATACTTTGAACGGCTGCGTTTACGGTTTTCGACTCCGCCGCAGTCAAGAGTTCCCCTGATAATATGGTAACGAACACCGGGCAAGTCTTTAACACGGCCACCCCTTACAAGTACAACCGAATGTTCCTGTAAATTATGACCTATACCCGGAATATATGAAGTAACTTCAATTCCGTTAGTCAACCTCACACGGGCTACTTTCCTTAAAGCTGAGTTGGGCTTCTTAGGCGTTATCGTGTAAACTCTCGTACATACACCACGTCTCGCAGGGTTTGCCTGAAGTGCCGGTGAGTTGCTTTTCGATTTTTTTTCCTCACGTCCCAATCGGACAAGCTGATTAATTGTTGGCAGGGACGCTCCCTCCTTTTCACAAAATATTTTTACCGTCATTTGACAGCGTGGTAATATTAGCAAATAAAAATATTTTATGCAAGGGAGAAATTTAATTTTGAAATCAAGAATCGAAAATTTACGGGCTTTAATGTCGGAAAAAAATTTAGATGTGTTTATATTAATGGTAAATGAACGCTCTAATTCAGAAAGCTGTCATTATATTTCAGGGTTTCGGGGAAGTTCCGCAGGGTTGATAATCTCAATGAATGACGAAGTTTTAATCACTGACGGACGCTATCAGACACAGGCAAAAATTCAATCGCCTTTCAAAATCATTATTCAATCCGAACTTTCAATGCCTGAATATCTCGCAAAAGCAATCAAAGACTCAAATTATGTCAATGTCGGTTACGAAGCTGAAAAAATTTCTCACTCGACATTCTCAAAACATTTTGAAAATCTTAACGCAAATTTTATCGACTGTTCGGACTTCATGAAAAAATTACGACGAAAAAAAGACTCTCACGAAATCGAAAATATTAAAAAAGCCGCTAAAATTGCACGTCAGGCATTGGAAAACGTTTTTAGAATCACTCACGAAGGCATGACTGAAGTTGAATTTGAAATTAAATTAACTCAGGAAATTAAAATCTTAGGGGCTGAAAAGGGCTGGGCTCACGATGATTTTATCGTAGCTTCGGGCGAACGAAGTGCTATGTGTCATGCTCCGGCAACGTTGAAAAAATTTGCTAAGGGCGAGTCAATCACGGTCGATTACGGTGCAATGTTTGAAGGTTACATGAGCGACATTACACGAAATTTTGCAATCGGTAAACCAAATTCGGAATTGTTGAAAATTAACGATATTTTATTGAAGGCTCATCACGAGGCTGCATCTGCTCTAAAAGCAGGTAAATCGGGAAATGAAATTGACGGTATAGCTCGGAAAATTATTTCTGATTTCGGTTACGGCGAAAAATTTTTGCACGGTTTAGGTCATGGACTCGGACTCGAAATTCACGAAGCTCCGAGACTTTCAAAAACTTCAAACGATATTTTACAGGCCGGCGATGTCGTTACGATTGAACCGGGAATTTATATTGAAGGTTTGGGAGGACTTAGGATTGAGGACGATTATTTAATCACGGAAGACGGGGCAGAATGTTTAACCGTGAATGACAATCAAAGCATAATAATAATTTGACATGTTACTAAAAAATTTTTCTTCGTGAAACTTTGCAATCATTGAAAAAAATTCGTGTTTTTGTAGTGGCAAATGTAGTGGCAAAAATCTTTTTTTCTGTGATAATTATTACGTGAAAATTTTTATATTTTTGGGTGAGAATTAAAAGTGAGTTTTATTATAAAACGAAAAATTAATAACGCAACATATATCTTTGAAGTTACAAGTTACAGGGACGAAAACGGAAATCCAAGAAATAAACGTAAATGTCTCGGCAAACTTGATAATGACGGCGTGTTAATTTCATCGAAAAAAAATTTGCCCGCAGAAATTAACGAAGTCAAAACTATCACTAAAAAATTCGTAATTAAAGATTGACATCGGGGGCTTTACGTAATTAATTATTTCTGCTAAAATTCCTGCACTTTTATTTTATATACTAAGGAGGCATTTTATTTTTATGATTCACAATAAATTTTTCACATTCACGTTATTATTTTTGTGCGTGAGTTTTTTTAACTTGGGGGGGGGGGTACAGCCTTCGCGACATCATGGTACGTTGTTGTAAGCGGAGACCATGAGGTTACTGATCCTGATGATATTAATAAGACTCTGACTGTTACGGGAATCAAATATACTTCAAGCGATGTTTACAATCAAGATAACTGGAGTCAAGCGACCACCACTGCAGACGACCTCTATACATTCTTCGACAGCACGCCCATCTCCGGCGATATAGTTTACATTCAAAACGGCGATTATAAATTATCAGGTCAAATTGATTTAGGAAATAAACTTCTTAACCTTTACGGCGGATTTACAGGAGACGAAACAACTTCATCTGACCGCAAACTAAGCATAACCCCGACAAGACTTATTCAAACTACAAATAATCGAGTTATATACATACAAACAAGCTCGACGATTGACGGCTTCACGATAACCGGCGGAAACATCAGCAACAGCGGCGGCGGCGGCATTAACATTAACGGCGGCAACCCAACAATCACAAACTGCACCATTACTGACAATACTGCTAACGGCGGCAGTGGCGGCGGCATTTACATTGGCGGCAGCAGCAACCCAACAATCACAAACTGCACCATTACTGACAATACTACTAACAACGGCGGCGGCATTAACATTAACAACAGCAACCCAACAATCACAAACTGCACCATTACTGACAATACTGCTAACGGCAGTGGCGGCGGCATTCGCATTGGCAGCGGCAACCCAACAATCACAAACTGCACCATTACTGACAATACTGCTAATGTATACGGCGGCGGCATTAACATTAGCAGCGGCAACCCAACAATCACAAACTGCACCATTGTGAATAATACAGCAACAAGTAGTGGAAACGAAATTTATTTTAATGGCGGAACAACAACCCTCCGCAATACGCTGATATGGAATGCGACTAATGCTACTGGTGTTTATGCTGGTAATAATCCAAGCGTAACTTATGATCATTGTGCGTATCCCAGTGCGGACATTACTAATAATAATATTACTTTCAATACGTGGGCAAATCCCGTCTCGTCCTATGAAAAAGTCAACGGCATTACACACACGGTATTCCTTGCTAAAAATAATCCCGTTCTTTTTTCGCTTGCAGGTAAAGGCGTAAGTAGTGAGGATATACCGACATATGACCAAATCGGCAATACACGTGCAAACCCTCCGTCAATCGGTGCGGCTGAGTTTACTCTTCCTGTTGTAAGTCTTGACATCACGGGCACAGACACAATTAACACTAACTACGGCACGGCAAAAACGGAAACATTTACTCCCGTTGTGAGCCTTGATAACGTTGCTTTAACAACGGGCTACACAGTTTCATGGGACGTTGCGATAACTCCGACAGTTTCAACAATTTCAATTAATGACGGAGTTTTGACAGTCGGAAACACGACCCCCACAGAAACTTACACCGTAACCGTAAAAGCTCAGGCAACATATACCGCAGTAACAACGCCCGTAATAAAATCAAGTGTTGCAGAGAAAACTGTTACGATAACCGTTGCGAAGGGCGACATTACATTAAATCTGAC
>JAFSKE010000080.1 GCA_017449135.1 Synergistaceae bacterium | reverse complement strand
GCCTTTATAAACTGAAACTTCATAATTAATATTATTGTTAGGAGTGTAGAATCCAATTTCAGTCAATTTTTCGTCTCGTTCGGATTTGAAAATATTTGCTGCGTAAACAACACTGCCACTGTAACCATTAGTTCCGCACCAACCGAGAGCATCATAATAATAAACTTTCATCTCGGGGTCAGCCTCTTCAACAACAAATGCCGTGCCGTCCTCCAATTCTTGAGCGTATGACATCCAGAAGCAGCCGTCATCGCCGACAGTCTTTCCATCGCTTGACCATTGATTGCCCCAAGAATTTTTTATCAGCCATGCACCGTTCATTCCGGGATTAGTTTTGAATGCACCTGAAGGATAATTATCGTCCCAGCCGATAATTTGAATTGCGTGTCCTTCTTTTCCTGTATCAGAATAAAAAGCAGTTCCGTTTGAAGGAGTTTTATAATAAGATGTTTTCTCACTGTTGTAACTTGCAACGACAGCTCCGTAATCCATTATTCTTTTCTTAACGACATCTCTTGCACTTGAATCCGAAATTAAATTATTTCCCATTGCCAAGTGAAACGCCTCACGGACTCTCAAAACTCTGTTATATGCTTCAGGAGTTGCCGCTGAAGGATTTTTATTTTCTCCGTAGGGTACTTCAGATTCATTAACGGGGCCTGCGAGTCTCGAATATAAAGCTGTCGTGTAAAAACTATTTCCGCCATGATCAAGAACATTTTTCACCGTCGCACTGTTGAGATTGTAAAATGCTTTTGACTTGTCGGAATTTCTGAATGCGTACCAAGCTAAGTGCATTTCAGATAAGTCATAAGTTCCTTTTCCCTGCGTCAACAAATTCGACTCCATTGCTCCCAATGAAGCAAAAGCCCAGCATGTACCGTGAGGCTGTTGGTCTTTTATACTCGTAACAAGTTTGGAATCTCTTAAATCATATTTTGCCGGAATAGTATCAGCTTTGAAATTCCGAAGCAATTTAGGTTTCCCGAAATTCTCATCGGGGGGATTGTCCGCTAAATATGATAAATCTACCGGTATCGGAACATATCCGCCTTTATATTCAGTTTCTTCTGCTGAAAGTCCCGGAGAAACTGCCGATATTAAAATCATGAAAATTAATATTAACCCTAAAAATTTTCGCATTGTAATAAATAATTCTCCTTTCGCAAATTTTACTTTATCTATTAAAATATTCTCGGTAGAAATTTTCATACATTTTACAACAAAGAATAAAGGAGGAAAATTTTTTGCGTTTATTCATTAGCACACTTTCATTATTGAGCGTAATTTCTTTTGGTTATGCTTTGGCGGGTTACGGGAGAACTTTTTTCGGAGGCGGAATAAGATTCGATTACGTTGTCGGAGGCTTGGCAGGAGGTTTTATCTGCGGAGGAATTGCCATGATTTTATGGTACGTCAAGAGAAAAGATTTTTTCGAGGAGAGTAACGAAAATGAAATATAAATTTTTCGGCCATGAAAACTGCGATAAAATTCACTCGCTCAACGACACTTACAAAAAAATTAAAACACCGATTGATTTATACGACGCTTTAACAAAAATCTGGTGCGAATATTCATGTGCTCCACGAATGCGTAAAGATTGGAGCGAGGAAAATATTACACTGGGACAATGTTCGATTACGGCGTTTTTGGCACAGGATATTTTCGGCGGAAAAGTTTTCGGCATTGAAAGACCTGACGGGAGCATTCATTGTTATAACGTTGTTGATGATGTCGCATTTGATTTAACGAGCGAACAGTTTAACGGCGAAACCCTGAATTATTCCGACAACCCCGAACAGTTCCGTGAAAAACATTTTGCGAAAACGGAAAAATTTGAACGCTATGAATATTTGAAATCAGAACTTGAAAATTTTTTGTCTCGAATTTGATATAATATTTTTGTTTGAAATGTTTTCGGAAAAAAATAATTTTTTGCCACTACATTTGCCACTACAAAAATGTTAAAATTTTTTACTTATCATCAATCTTTTCACGGGAGGTTTTTGAAACAAAGATGAAAAAATTTTTATGTGCTTTAACCATTGTGATTTTGTTTTGCGGAAACTCGTTTGCAGCTTCAAAAAACGAATTAAAACGCATGGGAATTTTCTTGAGCAACTTCACCGAATTACGAATGTATGACATCGACGTTAATTCAACATTAACGGACGAAGATTTAATTTATTTCGGGATTATGCACAATTACATGAATAATTTTAATACGAGAATAAAACACTCAAACGACGATTCCGTATTCTCTTACACAATTAACAAAAAATATGTTGACGAGTCAATCCGAAAATTCTTTGACATCAAAGTTGAACACAAAGATGTAAAAGATGAAAGATACCCGGAAATATATTTTGACGGCGAAGATTATTATTTTAATGCCGGAGACGGCGAACAGACTGTATATGCAGATGTTCAATACGCTTCGACAAAGGGAAATATCGTTACAATGAAGGGAGAATTATACGCACCTGAAGACGAAAGCGAACGCTGGAATAAATTTACGGCCACCGCAAAAAAACACAAATGGAAAGGTCAAAACACATGGGCTATAATTTCCCTGAAACTTGAAGATTAATTTTAAGGAGGAAAATTTTATTATGAAACGTTTATCAGCAGTTTTTATGTTTTTGTTATTGACGGTCTCGACAGCATTTGCACTGAGTGATGCTGAATATCTCAAAATGAAAAAGAACAGCAAAGAATTTGCACGGGCAGACAAAAATTTAACTCAAGTCTGGAACAGGTTAAAAAAACAGCTTCCCGCAAAAGATTTTGAGAAACTCAAAAAGAGTCAGCGTTCATGGATTAAATCAGGCCGTGATGAAAATGCAAAGGAATACATCAACGAAGGTTATTCGAGAGTTGAGGCTTACACAATCGCCACTAAAGACAGAGTTATCGAACTTCAGGATATGGCAAGGGAAATTAAGAACACTAAAACAACAAAATCAAATCCCAAGCCCCAACCTAAACCGAAGCCAAAGCCTGAACCGGAATTTGAAGAAGAACCGGAAGAAAATTACGATGACGATGATAACAAAGGAGAAATTGAGGAAGACAGATTCAACAATCTTGAACCCGGCGATGTCTCAGGAAATTACACAAAAACTAACGGAGGCAAACAGGGAGGATTTATGACGGTCTTAATAACTGACAAGGACTCAAACGAAGCATCAGTTACGATAAGTTTCAAAAATCCGGAAATTACATGGAGTGCATCGGGCTGGATTTCCGTAAATAACGAGCTTGAACTTTTTGACAAAGATTATCCCGACTGTCAGGCTAATTTAACGTTCTCAAATAATCAGGTCAAAATCGAAACTTCAGACTCTGAAAACTGGGACACTGTTTTGGGAACTGGAATAAAACTTGACGGGACATATAAGAAATAAGAAAAATTAAATTGGAGTGAAAACTTTGCCATCAGAATTTGAACTTGAATATTATTACGATCCTGATGAATTTCACAGGGAAGTTGTTTATGTCGGCGTAAACTCTCCGGAGTCAGTCTCACGCAAAGAAGCAAGGGACGCTGACAAAAGAGCTATCGAAACATTCGGTATCCCAAGTATTTTATTAATGGAAAATGCTGCACTTGCCGTTGTCCGTGAAATGAAGGAATACATGGTTTTTGCGATTGTCTGTTCTCCCGGCTCAAACGGCGGGGACGGACTCGCAATAGCCCGGCATCTCTGCATAATGGGAAAAGATGTTCGCGTTTATATTGTCGGAGATCCTAAAAAAGGCAGCGAGGATTTCAAAACGAATCTAAAAATCATGAGCAAATTAGCTCCCGAAGTTTTGAATACTGTTAATGATGAAAATTTCGAGGAATTTGAATCTGCTTTGAAAGGCTGTGAAACATGTATCGATGCAATTTTCGGAACCGGATTAAACAGACCTGTCGAGGGAATTTATAAACGTGTTATCGAGGCCATGAATAATTTTGCGACTCATATTGTTGCAGTTGATATTCCTTCGGGACTTGACTGCGACACGGGCGAAGTTTTAGGAGCTTGTGTCCGTGCTGCGAAAACAGTAACTTTTCACCGAATGAAAAAAGGCTTGGACATTTCCCCGAAATTCGGCGGTGATGTTACAGTTTCATACATCGGGATTCCGAATTAAAATTTATGTTTAAGGAGATGAGTTTAATTTTGAAAAAAATTTATTCTGCGGTTTTGTTATTATTTTTGTTTTGCGGCGTAGGTTTTGCTGCAACTACAAGTACAACGGAATACGACCCGTTCAGTTTGAATTATCTATATCTCAATGAGAATTTTGAAAGTCAGGTTTACGGGCGTTACGGCAGTTCAACTTATAATTTCTTTTATCAGCTTAGAGACATTACGGGTTCAACGAGAAACGAAAATGTTGCAGGGCCTCAATGGTTTGCAACGGTTTACGAAAATTATTACCGCTACAATCATAACAGACTGTTAAGCACAACGAATCAGACTTCAAACACTACAATCAGCGGTGATATTTACAGGCGTACAATGGGAGGCGAGACTCCTGAAGTTACATTTTCAACCGTTGGAGATATTATTGACGGATTTAATTTTATTTTTGCCGAAGAACCTCAACCCTACGAATCATACAGGCGAAAATTATTTCAGGGAGCGGATCAGTTAGGGGCATATGATTTTTATCCTGATCCCGTCGAAAGTTTGTGTCTCGTGATTACGAACGGTCAGGGAGATTTCAATATTGATTTCGGAAACCCTTACGCAAGACATTTTCCGTTCTGGTGGGGACGAAGCGACACCGCAAAGGCAGTTACTAATACAAAATGGTGGGATAAGCACGTAAACTGGAACACAGTTACATATCCTACTGCTGAACCGATCAGATATATTTACAGCGACAACAAGGTTTATGAACACACCGATAATTTGAACGAATACAAAGTAACTTATAATCTTGTTGCGTCAGGAGATATTTCTTATATTAATGACACGTCGGGAACACTTGTTTATACACTTTCAAGCGATGCCCTTTACGACACTAATAATAATTTATGCTTCACGATTTCAGGCGACAAAATTTATAACGCAAGCAACACCCTTTTATACACGATTGAATCCGACACTTCAACAAACGGCGACAAATACATCTGCGAAACCAGAACCGTAAATCAACAAATCGAAGTAACAGGTTTTGATGATGATTTCAGAGTTACAATTCAGCCTTCAACCGAAAAAGCAATTAGTTCCGGCGAATCTTTAAGTTCAAATGTCAGAATTAGAGGAACTGCCGACGTTTACGGAAGTACTTTAGGATATTTGACTTTCAGACAAAGAGCGAGTTTTGCGACGGGATATTCAAATTACAGAGAATACACAACACTTCCCGTTGTCGTTGCGAATGTTGCGAATGGCGGTGCAGAAGTTGAGCCGTTAATCTTCGACATAATAATTTATGACGGCAATAACAATGTCGTGAGCCGAAAAAAATTCACATGGGACGTTCAAAGCGATTTACAACAGGATTTGGGATCGTTTGTTGTAATGGATACTTATAATGATGACGAAGAAAATCAGGATTCAGCCGTTACGACTTACAAACTTGAAACAAGAATCACAAACCGAACGGGAACACGTTACGAACTTTTCAGATATGACGGAATAAGCTCACGAAACAGCACCGTTGAATATCGTGATAAATATCGAAACATAATGCCCGATTACTGGAAATATGATTTAACGAGGGACACCTACGGAACATTGCCCGATAAATTTTTGCTTGACGCTCACAGCCAAATTGCTCCGGGACTTACTACTGTTTACGGCGAAAACATCGGCGAAGGATACAGCTCAATGATTGTCGGAAATGTCATCACGGACTCATTCAGATTATATGAATATTCAAATCCGACTCCGAGAAATTTAAGTTTCACTTACAGACGAATCGGAGGGAACACAATCGCAGCCGAAGACGCAGGAACGCCACAAACCATAAAGGGAAGCAGCGGAGAATCTTCAACCGTGCAGGCATTCTCAAAATATTTTGCTGACGATAGCGAAACTAAAGCAACATTGGCAGACCTTTATAACTTAATGGGAAAAATTCCTGTTGTTATTCCGATTGAAATTTTGAATAACGCAGACCCTGTTGTCCCTGCGAAACTCAATAATGCAGGAGCTGACACCACAAATTCATTTAGAATTGTTTATCCTGTTCCTGACGGATTCGTTCCTTATACTGAAGTTATCGAAGAGGAAGAAACTTCGGGAGATCAGACAACAGAGACTGAAACTGAAACTAACACCGAAGAAAATAACAACAACACGACCGAAGAAAATAATAATAATAATAACGAAGAGAATAACGCAGCAGCATTTGAAATTGAATCATCTGCCAAAATAGTTTACGATACAGAGAATCAAGCCGCTATTCTGCCGTTAAAAATCCGAATGACATTGCCGAGAAATAATAGCTTTATCAGAAATGCTTGGGACGAACTTGACGCAGCCGAAAATTCCGACGTTCTGTTTAATAAATTTGCTGAACTTGCGAGCGTCTGGGTAAAAGTTCCGAGTACGATAGCATATGACGGTGAAGCAGATTTATTCAGAGCTGTTGACACTGCCGAAAATCGCGGTGGAGTTGAAGGAGTTTCCGCAATAGATTGCTTTGATATTTCAATCAACGATGAGAACGACGAATTATATATTGATTTCACTGTTTTCATTGCTGACACCGGAGCACCTGCTTCAAGACAGAACGTTGACCCTGAGAATCCTGTCGTGAGTGCATTCGTTTATACTTTTGAAGATGACAAAGTGCCTTATATTTTAATTGGCGATGGAGATGTCGATAAAGTTTGGAACGTTTCATTTTTTGTCGCAGCACCAGCAGAAGAGACTTCGGGTTCATCAACAACAGAGACGAATCCCGTAACGACTTCATCAGGTTCATCAAGTTCTTGTAATTTCGGAATGATTGGGATTTCGGGATTAATTTTGCTTTTTGTATTTATGAAGGTGAGCTACCGCAGTTTATTTTAGCTGCGATAGTTCACTGCTCTGCCAAAATTCTCCGGTTAAAACATTGACGCACGAACTGTAACCTTTTTTTCGTTTACAGCGTGTGTCAACCATTAAAATATTTTTCCCTTCGACTTTTACTGGCACGGTATGATCTTTTCCGAATGCGACTTGAACGGGACGATGACCGATAACAACGAATCTTTTGCCGTTATATTCCTGATAAAAATTTTTGTTATACATTAAATCAAATTCAGTCAGTTCATTAAGCGGTAAATCGTCTTTAATTCCTGCGTGGCAAAAAACGAAAACTTTGTCGCCTATATTAATTTCCTGATAGAATTTCAAATTTGCGAAGAAGTCATAAACTTTTTTTATAAGCTCATTGTCATGAGTATTCAAAAGTTCCTGAGAAAGAGCCCATTTTTTGTTTTCCTTCAAATTGCCGGTTTCGTCGAAACATTCCCGCAAAAAATTTCGTTCCATGTTTCCGCTGAGAAAAATAAAATTATCCTGCTTAGCTTTTTCCATTAACCATAAAACTGTTTTCAGGTCTTCTCCGACTTTGTAGCCTTTAATGTAATCGCCGAGAAAAATAACTAAATCTTTATCGTTCACGCCGACTTTCTCATACATTGAATTAAAACGCATGAATTGACCGTGAATATCGCCAATAGCAAGAACACGGCTGAAAGATTTATTATTAAATTCTACGGAAATGTCAGACGGAAAAACGACATAATTCTTTACAAAATTTTCATTTGCCGAACAGATATTTGCAAAAATGAAAAAGCATAAAACAAACGCAAAAATTTTTCTCAATTTAATCAAGTTCCTATCCTTCAAAAGGTTTAACGTCTTTCACGGCATCAACGGCAGAAATTTTGTTGTCGTTATTGTCAATGTCAATCAAGATATATTTGTCGTTGCCCATTCCAAGCTCTTTCATGTAAGTTAATTGACGGTGGCCATGACGAGATTCGATTCTTTCGATTAAGGCAGCGTTAAAATTATTCGGCATTGAATAAACTAAATCGACAGAAGCCTGATCGACAGCTAAAATATCGAGGGACGCAACGATTCCGACATTAGGAGTTACGACGGGTTCAGCTTCAACGCCTTCACAATCGCAAGATACGGACATATTACGCATTACATTAATGAAGGCAATATTTTTTCCGAAATGATCGACAGTAGCTTTTGTAGATTCTGTGATTCGTTCCATAAATTCCTCGTTTGCAATATCCCATTGATCGGGCTGGCCTGGAGTTGTGTGAATCATTGCTTTTCCGATTCTGCCGTCAGCACAGCCGATTCCGATATTTTTGTTAGAACCGCCGAAACCGCCTTGAACATGTCCTTTGAAATGAGTGAGAGCTAACATTGAATCGTAATTTAACATGCTGACCCCGACAGACATTTTTGTGAAATAATTTCCGCCATTAACAGGAATTAAAGCAGTTCCAAGTTCGTCCATGATGTCAACATTAGCGAAATCCCAGCCGTTAATTTTGAGAGTTTCCCTGTGCTGTTCAGTTGTGTAACGGTCGCCTTCATAGTATGAATTTGTTTCAACGATTTTAGCGTTTGGAATTTCATTTGCGATTAAATTTTTCACCCATTCTCTCGGAATTATATTTGGCCCGTGAGGTTCGCCTGTATGTAATTTGACTGCGATTTTTCCCGTGAGATTTTCATTAATGCGTTTGTAAATTTTTTCGAGTCCGTTAGCCGAAAGATCTCTTGTGAAGTATACGATTGATTCGTTTCCTGAACGCTTGCTGTAAGGGAGATATTTATCTCCGTCTTTTCCGATTGGCATAAAAAAAATCCTCCTTATGAATAAAAAATTATTTTGTCAAAAAACTTTGAATTATGGCTACTGCAATGGGAATAACAGCTACCATTATTCCTAAAAGCGTAAAATATTTATTTTGGGATTGATTCATATCGTCAATGCGTTTGTCGATTGCATCAAAACGTTTATCCATTCCGTCCAGCCTGACAGATATTGCTCTAACTTCTGTTTTAAGCATATTGACATCAGTACGTAATTCCGAAGTTTCCTTTTTCAAGAAAGCAATATCTTTTTCGATAACTTCAAATCTGTTATTAGTTTCACGCTTAAACTCGTAAAATTCATCGGTAAGTTTTTTAACGCTTTTGTCGATACTTTGAATCAACGGCAGATTTCCAAGCTCAGCACTTTTGAAATCATCTGAAAAAATAATCGGCAAATATCCTGTACGCTGTGATTCCATATCTGACATAATGGCACCTCCCAACTAAAATTAAATGGCGCATCTGAGGAGATTTGAACCCCTGACCTTCAGCTCCGGAGGCTGACGCTCTATCCACTGAGCTACAGACGCAGAAGAAAATAAGAATGATACGCAAAAATTATATCATTATAAAATCGAAATCCATTCCGCCAATTCAAGTGAGTAATACGAAATTATAATATCCGCTCCTGCACGTGCCATTGAATATGCAGATTCAATCACAATATTTTTTTCGTTTAACCAGCCGTTCGCAGATGCAGCCTTAATCATTGAATATTCTCCGCTCACCGAATAAGCTCCGACGGGGACAAAAATTTTTTCCTTAACGCTTTTCAAGACATCAAGATATGACATCGCAGGCTTTACGATTATCATGTCTGCACCTTCGTCAACATCTAAAATTGCCTCTTTGATTGCTTCTCTGACATTTCGATAATCCATTTGATAAGTTTTTCGATCACCGAATTTCGGAGCTGACCCCGCAGCTTCTCTGAATGGCCCGTAAAATGCTGACGAATATTTAACGGCATATGAAAAAATTAATGTGTCAGGAAAATTATTTTTGTCGAGTTCCTCTCGGATTTTAGCCGTGTGTCCGTCCATCATGTCCGAAGGGGCGACAATATCTGCTCCGGAATTTGCGTATGAAACTGCAACTTTTGCTAATATCTCAATCGTAGAATCATTATCAATTTTGTTATCTTTGATTAATCCGCAATGCCCGTGTGATGTGTATTCACACAAACATACATCGCCTATAACTGTTAAATCAGGAAATTCACGTTTTGAAATTTTTATTGCGTTCTGAATTACTCCGTTATCGTTATAAGCCTCTGAACCTGTTTCGTCCTTATGTTCAGGAATCCCGAATAATAAAACCCCTCCGATTTTATTTTTTGCACATTTTTCCAAAATTCTCGGTAATGTGTCAGGGCTGTAACGTTTTTGTCCCGGCATTGCGGGAATATCCTCAATTATGTTTTTTCCCTCACGTACAAAAATCGGATAAACAAACATCGAAGGCGATAATCTCGTCTCCGATGTCAAATTTCTGATTGATTGAGTGTTTCGCAGTCTTCGTGGTCTGATAATCAATTCAATTAGCTCCAATCTATTTTGTGATTTCCAAAATCCTTAATTTTCTCGTGCCTCTTGGAATTTTAACTACAACTTCATCGTTCACAAAATGCCCCGTGATTGCCTGACCTACAGGACTTCTCTGCGAAATTCTCTGAATGCCGCCCTCCGAAAAAGCCGCTCCCGATAATTCTTCAGAACCGACTAAATCATATGTGTATTCTTTTTTAGTGTCGAGGTCTCTTAACTTAATTCTAAGTCCTACGCCTGCTCTTGTAGTGTCGAGTTTATCTTCGTCAATAACCGTAACTTTGCTTAAAGTTATTTCGAGGTCAGAAATTCGATCTTCAAGTTTTGCCTGTTCTTCTTTAGCTGCTGCGTACTCTGCATTTTCGCTCAAATCTCCGAACGCACGAGCCTCTTCAAGTTTTTTCGCAACTTCCTGCCGACCCGTAGTTCTTAAATTCGTTAATTCTTCGGTCAATCTTTCATAACCGCTTCGTGTCATCTCTGAGACAGAATTTTTTTTGACTGCCAAAATTTTTCACCTTCACAAAAAAATTTTATATTCCTGCTAAAATAAAGCTATATTTTAACAAATTAAGAAAGGATTGAAATTTTTATGTCTCAATTTGAAAATTACACAATGCCTTATTCTTTCGGTTCTGATAACGTCGAAGCAGTTAATGCTGTGTTCAAAAAAGTTTATCAGTATATGGCTCTCGGATTAATTTTGACTGCTTTGACAGCATGGTTTACGGCATCAAGTCCTGTAATGATAAAAATGCTTTTTTCGTCGCAGGTTCCGTTAATCGTTCTTGCAGTTGCTGAAATCGGATTAGTAATATATCTCGGTGCTTCAATCAATAAATTAGCAGCTTCAACGGCGTTTATGCTTTTTGCGGTTTACAGTGTCCTAAACGGATTAACATGTTCGGTTGTGCTTTTAGTTTACACCGGTGAAAGTGTTTACAAAGCGTTTTTGTCAACGGCGGGAATGTTCGGAGCGATGAGCATTTACGGAATTTACACAAAACGTGATTTAACATCGTTCGGAAGTTTTTTGAGAATGGGATTGTTCGGAATAATAATTGCAATGGTAATTAATTTATTCGTGAGATCTTCAATGATGGAATTTTACATTTCGATAATAGGCTTAATAATTTTCTTGGGCTTAACGATTTATGACACATCAAGAATTAAATTAATGGCGAATGAATTTGGCGATTCAGATTCTGAAACGGTCGGAAGAATTGCAGTTATTGGAGCATTGGAATTATATTTAGATTTCATTAATATATTCCTGTACATGCTGAGATTTTTCGGGAAACAGAGAGATTAAATTAACCTCTCTGTCAGTTAAAGCTGACATCTCCCCTTAGAAATGGGAGACTCTGCCTCTCCGCTTGCTGAGAGGTGTCAATCTAAGATTGACGGAGGGGTAAAACTCAAACTTTATATCCGGACATGTCGCAGATTTTCCAGCCTTCCGAGAAATTCCCTGCTTTCCTGACTAAATCAATTTCATAACGCATTGAGATATGTTGATTTTTATCGCCTGATTTTATTTCGCCGGTTAAATCGTCAACAATGTAAGAAATTATTTTTGTCCCAAACTCAAGAAACAAATAATCATTTCCCCCTGTATCACTCCAGCCCTTAAACTCAATATTTTGAAATTCGATTCCTTCAGTGTGATCCGTGCGGTTATTTTTGCGGTAATCATCAAGCCTTCTGTTCATACTCTCGAAAAAATCTTCGGTCATGTATTCAGAAAGTGAATTAATGCTCTTATACTGCCATGCTTCCTGCAATTTAGGATATAAATCACGAATGAAAGTTTTGATTTTTTCTTCGTTAAATGTTAAATCAACTCCGTGATATTCTTCAATGGGTTTAATTTTTGACAGTCTGCGTTTTCTGGAGATTGAGTTTTTAATTCCGTCCTTCAAAACGTATAGTATATATAACACTCCCAGTGACGCAGGCATTAACGCAACTTTGAAATCTTCAAGGAAACTTGAGCGGCCATGATGCATACGACTTCGCAAACGACCGCCGGAACTCCCGGAACTGTGAGACGAGCTGCCCCCGCCTCCCGAAAATCCTCCGAAATCAGCATAAGCACTTCCGATTATTATTAACGTCATAAAGATTAAAATTCCGATAAAAATTTTGCGGTTAAATTTCATTTTTTACACCGTCCTTTGAGAAATTCCCTTCATTCCGCAGATTGCCCAATCAGTGTTTACGTTTGTTATGACGCTTCCGCAGTATTCACACTTGGCCGAAGCATTTAATTTTATCGGAGCACCGCAGTGAGGACACGTTGCAGATTTTGCCCCCGAAGTTTCAGCCTGTGTAATAACTCCTGATTTTCGTGATAATTCGATTTCGTATTCCATGAATTTTTCACGGTTTTTGTCGCCCGAAATTAATTTCCCCGTAACGTCATCAAGAATATATGACACGATTCTTGATGTTAATCCGACTGTAATATAATCACGCCCTGCAGATTGTCTCCAGCCTTTTAAGCTGACATCAAGAACTGCGATTCTTTCGGTGTAATCTGTTCTGTGAGTTTTACGAAATTCCTCAAGCTGTCTGTCCATCTGACTGTAAAACGAATCCGTCATATAAGGCCTCAATGAACTTATATCTTTATTGTGCCATGTTTCCTGCATCTGAACATAAAGATTTGAAAGCATTGTTTTGATTCTTTCCTCGTCAAATTCAGGATCTAAATTCAGATATTTGTCCATTGATTTTAATTTTCGTGTCGGCTGATTTCGATTTATTGCTACGGGAGTTTGAGTTTGTTTACGCTCAGGTTTTTTACCCGTGAACAGATAAACTATTCCGGCGAAAATCCACCATAAAACAGCCTTAAACATATTCCATAAGAACTTAAAGAAATAATAAATTCCCGTGAAAAACGCTATTGCTAAACTTCCTCCGACGCATTCCGTGAATGAAAAATCGTCGCCGCTTGAACTTGAATAAGATTTTGAATATGAACGAGACGAGGACGAATGAGACGAGGACGAATGAGACGAACCGCCCCCGCCGTAATCAGAATTTCCGGAAAATCCCCCGAAGTCAGGATAAGCATTTTGAATCCCGACAAAACATAAAATCATTAAAATTAAAGTTAGGATTAAAAATTTATGTTTCATTTTTACGCCGTCCTTTGAGAAATTCCCTTCATTCCGCAGATTGCCCAATCGGTGTTTACGTTTGTTATGACACTTCCGCAATATTCGCATTGAGCCGAAGCATTTAATTTTAACGGAGCTCCGCAATGAGGACATGTCGCAGATTTTGCCCCCGAAGTTTCAGCCTGTGTAATAACTCCTGATTTTCGAGACAATTCGATTTCGTATTCCATGAATTTTTCACGGTTTTTGTCGCCCGAAATTAATTTTCCCGTCAAATCATCAAGCACATATGACACGATTCTTGAACTTAAACTTACTGTTATGTAATCCATTCCGGCAGACTGTCTCCAGCCTTTTAATCCGACATTCAAAACTGCGATTCTTTCGGTGTAGTCAGTCTGATTTTGTTTTCGGAACTGTTCTAACTGTAGATTCATCTGATTAAAGAACGAATCTGTCATGTATGGACGCAGAGGGCTTATATTTTTAGCGTGCCATGTATCCTGCATTTGAACATAAAGATTTGACATCAAAGTTTTGATTTTTTCTTCGTCAAATTCAGGGTCTAAATCAAGATATTCGCTCATAGGCTTTAGAATTTTAACGGGCTCATTAGTGTTAATGATAATCGGGTCTCTGCGTTTCTCTTTATATTGCCGTTTTATGAAGAACCAGAACACTGCAAAGACTAAAAGTATAAATCCGACTCCCATGCACTCATCAAAACTTTCATCTTCTTCATCATCAAAAAAATTATTATCATCAACAAAGCCTACTGTCGATGAATTTCGATAATGTCGTCGATTATTTGTCGGTAGGTTGTTAAAGTCAAATATCGAGTCTAAACCTGACGAACTCGAAGAACTCGAAGAATGTGAAGAACCTGAAGAACTTGAAGAGCTTGAACTCGATCCGTAATCGGAATTTCCCGAAAAGCTCCCGAAATCGGGATAAGCACTTCGAGAAATTATTAAAATCAAAATTATAGTTACAATGCTGAAAAAAAATCTGCGTTTCATCTTCCTGAGCGTCTTCCGCCTGAATATCTCACACTTCTAACGTTTTTTTCACGTCTTGCACGGATTCTCATTGTTGCGGGGCCTGCAAGTTCGTTTTCATCAGGATTATATTTCGGCATTATCACAACTTTTCGATTTGGAGGTTCGCCTACAGACTCAGTTGTAACTCTGTCATTATTTTTCAGTGTTGTATGAATTACCCAGCGTTCCCAGCTTGCCATTGGTTCAAGTCTTACGGGGCGGCCATATTTTACAGCCTGGCGTGCAGTAGCTTCTGCAAGTCGTTCAAGACTGTTAGATCTTCTTTCACGATAACCGCAAGAATCAACTTTAATTCTCGGTTGTGTTTTAGGGTCTCTCAAAGCAAGATTAACGAGATATTCAAGACTTTTCAAAGCATCTCCGTAACGTCCTACGACATAATCCGAAGCATCTTCGCCCTGAATATCAAGTGTATTCTTTGCATTGTCAGACAAAACTGCATTAGCTTTGAAATCCATTAATTTTAATACTTCATTGACAAAATCAATTCCGTTTGAAAATAAATCGGGTTTCAAAACAGCTTTAACTTCGACTTTTAATTTTTTGTTGCCGAAAAGCCCGAAAAGTCCCTCGCGTTCTTCGCCTATGACTTCATATTCAAGCTCTTCAACAGGAATTTTCCATTGTTTTGATACATCGTTTAAGGCCTCTTCAACCGTTGCAGCCTCAACTGTAATTTTTTTTTCGTGAAGCAAAATTTTTCACCTCTCAAAAATATTTTTATTTTGTTTTAGGTTTCTCCTTAAATAGCGTGGGTTTGTTTTTCATTTCCTCGCTGGTTCTTCTCGAAACTCTGACTTGATGAATTATTCCCATTAACGACGAAATTCCCCAATATAATAAAACTCCTCCGGGAAGTCCGAAGCATATAAATGTCAGGAATAACGGCATAAACCAATTCATCATGGCCATTTGAGGATTTCCCGCCGATGAAATGTGCTGTTGATACCATGTTAAGAACGCAATCAAAATCAACAGGATAAAATTAAAAATCCACATTCCGATATTCGAGAATAATAATCCCAAATTCGTAAACGATGAGAAAAATACCATTACAAAACCTAATTGCTCATTAGGGATTCTAACGCCTGCTTCGTCAACGAGATTTAATGCGTCCGCAACAGTCGTTAAAACACTTCCGCCGAGATTTACGCCTAAAAACGTAACATTCGTGAATGCTTCAGTTTTTGTTAAATCATACAAAACTCCGTAGAGTAAAATAAAAATCGGAAGCTGAATTATCAATGGCAGACAACCGCTCGCAGGATTGACTTTATTTTCTTTGTATAAAGCCATTGTTTCACGGTTCAAAGCGTCTTTATCATCGCCGTATTTTTCCTGCAAAACTTTCAACATAGGCTGTAATTTCTGCATTTTCTGCATACTGACCATTTGTTTTTGTGTCAGAGGGTGCATTGCGGCTCTTACGATTAACGTCAAAATTATAATCGCAAGACCCCACGCAAAATTACTGCCGAGTCCGATTTTTGTAATACCGTCATGAATAAGCTGGAGCAGAGCAGCTAACCAATATTTCGCCTGTGCCCACATTATTAATTTTTCACCTCATTAAATTTTTTAGGCGGAGGATCATAACCCCCGGGGTTCCATATTCCGCACTTCAATAACCGTCTGAAAGTCAAAAACGTACCTTTGAAAAATCCCCATTCTTTATAACATTCAATCGCATAATTTGAACATGTCGGATAAAATCTGCAATTTTTGCCCAAGTATGGAGAAATTAAAATCTGATACATTCTGATTAAAATCACGGCGATTTTTGAAGGTGAGAACATTTTTTCTGAATTAATTTTTTCCTCGTAAATAATTTTTCAAGCTCGTTATAAATTTCCTGAGTTTTAACCTCAAGGCCTTTTTCCCTCAGACTGAGAATAATTTTGATATTGGGAATGATTTTATGATTTTTTGCTAACTGTCTAAACGCTTCACGCATGATTCGCCGACCTCTGTTTCGTTGATGAGCCTTTGCAAAACGTTTAGCGACAGTGCAGGCAAATTTAATTCCTCCGTCGTTTTCCTGCAAATACAACAACCGCACCAGATCTCCATTTACACGAATACCGGTGCGGAATATCAAATCAAATTCCCAGCCTTTTTTGAGCTTTTCAAAATCAGGCACGTGTCAAAAATTTTCTTCCTTTGCGTCGTCTGTTGCGTAAGACCTTTCGTCCCGTAGGCGATGCAGAACGAGCTAAAAATCCGATCTTGCGTCTTCTGGGTATCACATGGGGCTGATAAGTTCCCTTTTTCATTTTGTAGAAGTTACTCCTCTCTTGATTCTTGATTATAAAAATATTGCGGCTGAATTATAACACGAAAAGTTTTCAGGTGTAGAATCATGATTAAAAAGTTTATTTAAGTTTTTGAAGGGAGAAAAAGTTTATGCAGCAGTTCGTAATTGTTACAGGAATGAGCGGTGCAGGGAAAACAATGACGCTGAAAGTTCTTGAGGATTTCGGATTCATTACGATTGACAATTTACCGCCGGAATTATTGCCTCGTTTGTTTAACGTAATTTCGGAACGTCCCGAAGCATCTAAAAGTCGTGGAGTTGTTGCAACTGTAGATATTAGAAACGTTGGACAGGAAAGCAAAAATTTCGTGAAAGTCATTGATGATATTTCTACGGCATGGGGAGGAGTCGCAAAAGTAATTTTTCTGACTGCATCGGACGAGGAATTATTGCGGCGTTACGAACGAACCCGAAGGATTCACCCGTTAAATCACGGAATGTCAACGAAAGAAGGAATTAAAGCCGAACGTGAATTATTAGCACCTGTTCTGGATCGTGCAGATATTGTGATTGATACGTCAATGATGGATTTACACGAACACAGGGAGAGATTATTAAAGGAATTTTTCCAGTTTGACAATGACGGAGGAGTTTCGATTTTAATCAGCTCATTTGGCTATAAATACGGAGTGCCTCAAGACGGAAGTTATATTTTCGATGTCAGGTGCCTTCCCAATCCTTACTACGTTGACGAATTAAAAGACTTAACGGGGGAAGATGAAGCAGTTAAAAATTATCTGTTAAAATTTCCTGAGACAGAAAAATTTATGGATTTGACGAAAAAATTTCTTGATTTCGCAATTCCTGAATTTCTCAATAACGTCAGAGGACAGTTACATATTGCTGTAGGCTGTACTGGAGGCCGACACAGATCCGTAGCTGTTGCTGAATGGCTGTACGAAATGTATTCAAAACTTTACAACGGAGTCTGCGTAATTCATAGAGATAAAGGACATGGACATCAATAATGAGCTTTTTACTCGGAGTTTTAACGACATTAATAATTTTATTTTTATTTGGCAGAATTAAATTAAAATCCGGACGGCCTGTTATAGAGCGAGCAATAAATCGAAGACTCTCAAACGGGCCTTATATCGTAGCAGTTGGAGGAGGGACAGGGCTTTCAACTTTGCTGCGGGGGATAAAAGGTTTCACACGAAACATTACGGCTGTTGT
>JAFSKE010000008.1 GCA_017449135.1 Synergistaceae bacterium | reverse complement strand
CCCCAAATTCAGAAAAGAGTCTGAAATGGAGAAGTATTAGCGTTTAATTTCACGAATTAAATCCGTGATGGCTCGTAGGAGATTAGTAATAACTTCTACGAGTTTTATTATTGTCTTCATATTACATTTTTAGCACCCCTCCGTCAATCTTCGATTGACACCTTCCCTCAAAGAGGAGAGGCAGAGTCGCCCCTTACTAAGGGGAGATGTCATGTTTGCATGACAGAGGGGTTAAACAAAACAAAAAATTTTCGATTCTGTTTTTGAAATTCGATTCGTGAAAAATGATGTACGCTGAAAAAATTTAAGATTTTTGTAGTGGCAAATGTAGTGGCAAAATATATTTTTGATTTTGATTTTCTCGAAATTTATTTTATTATATCATTCAAAATTTCAACAGGAGAAAATTAATTTTACTTTATGAGTCTTAGTTCTGAATCTAAAAATTTCGTCTTGTATTCTCAATGGCCTCCCTCCGGTGATCAGCCCGAAGCTATTAATGCCTTAACTCAAAGTATAAAAAATAATAACCGTTTTCAAACTTTAATGGGCGTTACAGGCAGCGGAAAAACTTTCACGATCGCTAACGTTATTGCAAATTTGAATCGCCCCGCTTTGGTTTTAGCTCACAACAAAACTTTAGCCGCTCAGCTTTATTCAGAGTTCAAAAATTTTTTCCCCGAAAATGCCGTGAGATATTTCGTGAGTTATTACGATTATTACCAGCCCGAAGCATATATACCATCAAGTGATACTTATATCGAAAAAGATGCTTCGATTAATGACAGAATCGAACGTCTAAGACTCGCCGCAACCAAAGCATTAATTGAACGCAGAGATGTTATTGTCGTTGCAAGTGTCTCGTGCATTTATGGACTCGGATTAAAAGAAACTTACGAAGATGCCATTATCTCATTCAAAGTTAATGACAAAATCGACATGAGAGAATTTTTATCAAGCCTTGTAAATAATTATTATGAACGAAGCGATTTTACCCCTGAACCCGGAAAATTCAGAGTTCGCGGCGATACTGTCGAAGTTTTCCCGGCTTATGAGGAAAATATTTGTGTCAGAATTACTTTTTTTGATGACGAAATCGAACGAATCGACTTCACTGAACCTCTGACAGGCCATGTAATCGAAAATGTTAATCATGCCTCAATTTATCCGGCTCAACATTACGTAACTCAAACTGACGCAATTAACCGTTCAACGCCTCTAATATTAGAAGAACTTGAAAAGATTGAGGACGATTTCAAGAAAAAAGGAAAATTAATCGAAGCCCAGCGAATTAAATCCAGAACTCTTTACGATTTAGAAATGCTGCACGAAACAGGCTACTGTTCTGGAATTGAAAATTATTCGGTCTATCTTGACGGCAGAAAACACGGCGAGCCTCCGGGAACTTTGATTGATTTCTTCCCTGAGGATTTTATTATGGTTGTCGATGAGTCACATATAACTTTGCCTCAAGTCTTGGGAATGTTCAACGGCGACAGAGCAAGAAAAAGGTCTCTCGTTGAAAATGGTTTCCGTTTACCTTCGTGTCTCGATAACAGGCCTCTTGAATGGCGTGAATTTGAGCAGCGTATGAGGCAGGCTATTTTCGTCTCTGCTACTCCTGGTGAATATGAAAAAAAATCTTCGTCCCTCATCGTTGAGCAGATTATCAGACCTACAGGCATTCCCGATCCCGAAGTCGAAATTTTGCCGGCTAAAAATCAAGTTGATGACTTAGTCGAAAAATTAAAAGACTGCGTTAAAAATCATCAGCGTGCTTTAGTTCTGACACTTACAAAAAAATCTTCGGAGGATTTAGCTGACTATCTCAAAGAATTAAAATTCAAAGTTAAATACATTCATTCTGAATTAAATACTTTTGAGAGAGCCGAGTTAATTCGTGATTTAAGATCGGGGAAAATTGATATTCTTGTCGGAATTAATTTATTGCGTGAAGGTATGGACTTGCCGGAGGTTACTTTAGTCGCAATTCTTGACGCTGACCGTGAAGGTTATTTGAGGTCGTACCGTTCGTTAATTCAAATTATGGGAAGAGCCGCACGAAACATTAACAGCAAAATTTTGTTATATGCCGACAACTTAACTGACAGCATCAAAATCGCCGTCAACGAAACTAAACGCAGGCGTGAAAAACAGATTGAATTTAACAAACTTCACAACATTACTCCTTCAAGCATCGTTAAAAATGTTTTAGATTTACTGCCTCCCGAATTATCCGCAGCATTTGACGAAAATAAAAATGACTCTAAAACTAAAAAAGCTCCCCGAAAACTTACGATTAAAGAACTTGAAAACGCAATGTGGGAAGCTGTCGAAAAACTCGACTTTGAAAAAGCTGCTCAAATTCGCGACACTATAGCCAATATCAAGGCAAAAGGTTTATAATGTTGTCTCAATAATAAATCTTTTTATAAAGGCAGGTAAAAAACATGAAAAAAATTGCGATTTTTGTTGTAGTTTTGTGTGCTGCATTTTTTGTCGTAAAAGGTTACTTTGCCGAAAAGCCCGTTATGATTATTGGTATGGAGTGTGATTATGCCCCTAATAACTGGGAGGAAACAAGGCCGAGTTCTTCAAATTTGCCGTTAATGAATAAAGAGGGTTTTTACGCTGAAGGTTATGATTTGCAAATTGCAAAATTAATTGCTCAAGATTTAGGAATGGAGTTGAAAGTTAAAAAAATTGAATGGAATGATTTATTAATCGCTCTGAATAAAGGCGAAATTGATGCTGTGTTTTCGGGAATGCTTGACACTGACGACAGAAAAAAACTTGCGTCCTTCTCCAATCCTTACGAAGTCAAAAAAACTGAATACACCGTAATCGTTAATAAAGCTACAAAATATGTCAACGCTAAAAAACTTGAAGAACTTTACGGAGCTAAAATGTTAGGACAAAAAGGTACAAGACTCGATTCTGCGATTGATCAAATTCCGGGAGTGCATCATCTTCCGCCTGTCGATACTGTTCGCGAAATGCTCGATAAACTTGTCGGCGGTGAAATTGACGCAATAGTTAT
>JAFSKE010000079.1 GCA_017449135.1 Synergistaceae bacterium | reverse complement strand
CTGCATAAATAGGCGATAATTTTGGGTCGTTAAGTTCCATGTCTCCGGCGTAAGAAGGTTTAATGACCTGTACTTCACGATAAAGCGGAAAACCTTTACTGCCAAGAACTAAATCACGATCTCGATTTTTTATTCTTGATGCGGCATTTTGTTCAAAAGTTCCCCACGGCGATATTAATGCTAAAGCTGCCGGCTGTGAAAGTCCGTTTTCTTTCAAATAAAGCGATAATTCAAGAGCTAAATTTCCACCTGCAGAATCTCCAATGAAGATTATATTTTCAGGTTTAATTCCCAATGATAACAATGCTTTGTAAACTGCTACAGCGTCATCAAGTGCAGCAGGATAAACATTTTTCGGTGCAAGTCTATAATGAACATAATAAACTTCAGATGCACCAATCAACATTCCCTGTTTTGCTCCGAGCAAGTGATGACCTTCCGTAAGTCCGTTAGTATAACCGCCTCCGTGAAACTGAAGGATTACTCTGTCCGTTTTGGGGTGTTCTGCTTTTAACCGTTCGACATCGACATTATTTAACGTCAATTTTTCAAGCGTCCAGCCTTCAGGAGCTTCAAATTTATATGGCTTAAAATCTGATGAAGGGTGAAGAGTACTTTTTATTTTATTCTCAATGTATTGCTGTTTTTCTGCCATTCCGAGCCGAAGTTCTGAAGCACCGGCGTTATTTGTAAATAACAGAATAAATACGAGAACTGTTGCACTTAATTTTTTGAGCGTAGTTACCGACATGATAAAAAATCCTCCTGTTTATTTTTATATTATTTGATTGCCTGTTGATCGTGAAAATCAACATTCATTCCTGAACTCCTAAAAGTTTTCTGGCACACGTGTAAGTTATATCATAAATTGACAGATATACATAATTCACGTTTGACATTTCCATTGCTTTACGCTGTTTTTCAGTTACAACTGTGTACGGATAAATTCCATATATAAACGGAAAAAATGAATAAATAAAATCCTGACGGTCTTTTTTCGACATATTAGGACAAAATTTTTCAAGACATTTTTCGACAGCGTTAATGGACTTTCCGTAAGCAGCCTTAAATTCCGTCAAATTTTCGAGCCTGCTGTTAGCCTCCATATCGAAATGATTCATCGAAAAAAGTTTCAGCATTTGTTGCCTTTTTTCAAGTGAATGTGCTAATTCTTGGGCAATTTCATCAACCGTCATTTTTTCACGTTGAGCAGTTGTTGCTTCCAATTCATCAGCCCAAAGTTCATATTCTCTTTGAAGCAGTGCAAGGAAAATTTCCTCTTTTGTCTGAAAATAATTATAAATTGCCGCCCTTTTGAACGAAGTCAGTTCGCTGATTTCTTTGATGGTAATGTCTTTGAAGCTCATAGCCTCATAAAGAGCCGCACAAGCATTGACAATTTCATCTTTTCTGGCATTTGTTAATTCTACTGAGCCTCTCGGCATTTTTAATATCCTTCCTTTCTAAAATTATTAACATTAACACCATGTTGTAAATAATTATATAACATAACAACACGGTGTCAATAATAAAATGATTTGCGAATATTAACCAGTGGGATTACTTAGAGACTCATTTTGAATGTTTGTAGTATAATATTCAAAATATTAATTTTATAGGAGGGAAATAGCATGAATATTTCTAAAAAAGTGTTTAGTTTTTTGTTAGCTGTCTTCATGACTGTAAGTATTGTTGCTTGCAGCTTGGCAGTAGAGGTTGACAAATCGCCTGCCGACCTTGTAGTTTACGGAAAGATTTTTACGTCCGAAAGCAATCAGATTGTAGAAGCGTTTGCAGTGAAGGACGGAAAATATATTTATGTAGGCGACAAGAAAGGTGCTGAAGCATTTATCGAGAAAGGTAAAACGGAAGTTCTTGACTATACCGGAAAAGGTCTTGTTATGCCGGGCTGCGGTAACGGACACGCTCATTATATGCTGGGTTATGCACTAAAAACAATCGGTACTACAATAGCATATGAAGATGATGCAAAGAAGTTCATGAATGAAATTCTCCCTGCTGCTGTCAAAAAGGCAAGGGATACGGGAGCATCTGCTGTTTTTGGGCAAGGCTGGAATCTCATGAGCTTTGGGGATCATATACCTACACGTCAGGAATTGGACGCTGTATGCAGTGATCTTCCCATGTACTTTTTAGACGATGAATGCCATAAGGCACTGACAAACACATGTATGCTTGTCAAAGCAGGTATTATGAAAGAAGACGGTACTGTTCTCAAGAGTGAGATACGCGGAGGCGAGATTCAAACAGATGCTAAAGGGGTTCCTACTGGCTTCTTGTCAGAACAGGCTCAAACTTATGTTCGTTCCTTCTTAGACGACATATATACTCTCGACATGTCAATAGCTAACGTAGCAGAGATTGAGCAGCATATGCTTTCAGAAGGTTACACGATGTATATGGAAGGCTGGGGCAATTATTTTGTGAACACAAATTATTATAAGGCCCTCCAGCAGTTAGACAAAGCCGGAAAGCTGCATTTTGTAGCAGGCCTGCCATTTGAGATTGAAAGCTGGATGAATGTTGACGAGGAACTTGCAAAAGCTGCTGATGCAAAGAAATTCGCTTCAAAACGTGTAATTCCGAACTGGATAAAACTGCTTATGGACGGCACTGTTGAAAGCGGTACTGGATTTGTAGAACCTCTCTACCCTGACGGACATCAAGGTATCGCCAACTGGACGGAAGAAGAAATTACGGATTTGACCCGTAAGGCTAATGAAAAAGGATTGACCATGCACATACATGCGTTAGGCAACAAGGCCGTAAATTGTGTTGTCAACGCTTTTATCAACGGCGGAAAAGATGAAATCCGCAATACTTTAGTTCATGTCCGAAATGTTAATGAAAAATATTATAGGCGTATTGCAGATCATAATATTTACGTCAGCTCAGGCGTAACATGGCATCATGGACCTGCTGGAATGGTTGACTATTTGCGTGAACATAAAGCAACTCCCATCGGTCAAGAGGATAAGTCTTATCCTTTTAAGTCATTCTTTGATAATAATATCCCCGTGTCTATACACTCAGATTATCCTGCATTAAGCGGAAGTCCTGATGATCCCTTCGGAATTATGGAAATTGCTGTTACAGGCGTACTTCATTCCGAAAATGGAGCTGCTTGGTGGCCTGAAGAACTCGTAACCCGTGAACAGGCTCTCACAGCCATGACTATAAATTGTGCAAAACAAATGTTTATCGAAGATGAGAGAGGCAGTATCAAAGCGGGTAAATATGCAGATTTTATTCTTGTTGATAAGGACGTTTTAACTTGCCCGGTTACAGAGATTCACACTGCAAAACCCGAAGCAACCTATTTTGAGGGAAAAAGAGTTTTCTCTAATTCAGCAGCTACCCCCATCGATTATTCCAACAAAAATAATTGGATGAAGCAGCCTAAAATAACAAAGAATGTCGACACCATATATATTTATCCCACAGAATATGATGACAATTCCGTAGGAGCACCTATATTCGCTGACATCAACGAAGAAGCTATGAGAGAGCCGGCGAAATTAACATACCTGATGCAGGGAACAGTATATGAGGATTCTACAAATGTTTTCGCTCCTTTTTACAGACAGGTTAATATGGCTGCAGCAAGCAAAATGAGCAGAAAGGAGCTTGATGCAGCTGTTAATAGTATTCCCAAAACAGATGTTTTTGCAGCACTCGATTACTACTTTGAATACTTAAATGAGGGAAGACCTTTTATTCTTGCAGGGCATTCTCAGGGTTCGGCAATACAGAGTGTTGTACTTTCAGAATATATGAAAGCTCATCCTGAGTATCTGGAACGTATGATCGCAGCTTATGTTATTGGTTATTCTATAACAGAGGATTATCTCAAAGCCAATCCACACCTCAAATTTGCAGAAAAAGCATATGATACAAACGTTATAATATCATGGAATACTGAAGGATCCGCAAACGATGGTAAAGAAAATATGGTTGTTCTGCCAAATGCTATCAGCATCAATCCATTAAATTGGAAGAGAGATGAAACATATGCTTCAGAAGCGGAAAATTTGGGAGGTTACATTTATAACGAAGAAACCGGAAAACTTGAGATTGTTCCTCACGCTGCAGATGCACAGTTGAATTTGAAAAGGGGTGTAGTAATTACCACAACCAAGACTTTAGCCCCAGTATCTTACACTACTGTTTTCGGACCTGCCAGTTACCACGAAGATGATTATGCTCTTTATTACAATAATATTAAGGCTAATGTATCAACGAGGATTGCGGCTTATCAAAATAGTATAAAACAGAAAGCACCGGACTATTCCAAGAAGGAAAGCTGGTACAAGATACCGGCTATCACAAAAGACGTTGATACGTTCTACATTAATTCAACGGCGTATATTTTAGGGAGCTTAAAGGAAGATGCCCCTGAATATGCGACAATCGACAACGCAGAAATGTTACAGGGGTTTGAGGAAGAATATATGTCTCATGCAACAGTGTACGAAGATTGTACAAACGTATTTATGCCGTTATACCGTCAGGCCGGAATGCGTGTCATGAAAAAATCCTGGCAGGAGACAGGAGACGTTGATGCAGCAATTTCGAGACTACCTTACAAAGACATAACAGCCGCACTCGATTACTATTTCGAGAACTGCAACGGAGGCCGCCCGTTCATAATCGCAGGACACAGTCAAGGATCAGCCATAACAAGACTCGTACTGAAAAAATACTTCAAGGAACACCCCGAATACTACGAACGCATGATAGCAGCTTATGCCATAGGCTACTCAATCACGCAAGACGATCTCAAATCCTTTCCACATCTGAAATTCGCAACAGGGGAGAACGACACGGGCGTAATCGTAAGCTGGAACACAGAGGGAAAAGAAAATGTTGAGGGAAACGTCAAAACCGCTGTATTACTGCCGAACGCAATCAGCATCAACCCGCTGAACTGGAAGCTCGATGAAACATATGCACCTGCAAGCGAAAACTTAGGATCACTCGTTGATAACAAGGAAACAGGCGAACCTGAAATCGCTGACATAGGAGCAGACGCACAAATTGTCCTCTCACGTGGAACAATCGTAACAAATGCAAAACCCGATCCAATGCCGGAAGAGGTCGCACAGCTCACAACCGAATATTTTGGACCTGGTGCCAGACATGACAACGACTACACGTTTTACTACAACAACATCAAGGACAATGTGGCAAAACGAATCGCAGCTTATAAGAAATTAAATAAAAAATGAAAAAATTATTTACGATTGACGATTTAATGATCTCTTTCATTACGGCACTCGGTTATGGATTGAGCTTTGAAATTCCTAAAAATTTGGGTTTGCCGGCATGGCTGTGTGTGGTAATCTGTTTGGTTATTGGTGTTTCGCTGGAGGGTATTGTTGCAAAAATACTCTTCAGCAAACTTGTACAGAAAAATACGCTGAATAAGGTAATAACTTTTATTACATTCATTCTGATTTTCTTGGCCGGAGAATATATTTCTGTTTGGTTAATTGGAGTATCTATGCTCGAAAGCTTGCTGGGAGATTATGTTTACAGAATCGGCATTCCTGTTATAGGTTTTATGATCAGTATGCTAATTCGGTGGTATCGTATTCGTAAAATCCGTAAACTTTATGGAGACGGCAGTAAAGGTTATATATTTAATGTTACCAAAGAAGACATTGAAGAAGTAAATCAACAAAATAAACCTATATTCGGCGAATATGATACCGATTGTGCAGTGAAAACAAGAACAGGCATTTATGTCGGTGAAAAACATAAATCAATAATCTTCTATTTAGGAATCCCATACGCTAAGCCTCCTGTCGGTGAACTCAGGTGGAAAGCTCCCGAGCCGCTTCCTTCATCGAATGCAGTATTTGAGGCAAAGAATTTCGGTGCTTCGGCCATACAGCTTGAACAGAAAGGTTCGATTGTGAAACATCACAGACAAAGCGAGGATTGCCTTAGCTTAAATATTTGTGTTGCAAGCAAAAAGTCAGAATTGAAAAAACCTGTTCTTGTGTTATTTCATCACGGCAGTTTTACTCACGGAGGCTCTGTTGACCCATTGTTATATGGCGATAACTTTGTCGAAAAGCATAATGACATTGTGTTTGTAAGTTTTAATTATAGACTTGGAATTTTCGGTTTTATCGATTTTTCGGAGGTACCCGGCGGAGAGGATTATCCTGATACCTTAAATCTTGGACTTCTGGATCAGATAATGGCTTTGAAATGGATTAAAGAAAATATTGCTGCTTTCGGAGGCGATCCGAATCGGATTACGGTAATCGGTTTTGAGGCCGGAGCAATTTCAATATGTATGCTTGCAGCCAGTGCGCAGGCAAAAAATTTGTTCAAAAAAGCCTTTGCATTTAACTGCAACATTACAGCAGCATATAATACAACAGACGGCCCCAGAGCTCTTGCAAGAGATTTGTTAAAAGAAACACAGACTAAAACAATGGCAGAGCTTTTACAGTTGAAAACCGAAACACTAAAGAATGCAGCTCAAAAACTTTGGCGAAATCTGTGCGGACCAACATGCGACGGAATATTAATTCCTACTGACGTGTATAGTGCTTATCATGACGGTGCTGCTTCAGGAATAGAGTTTATTATTGGCATTCCAAGCAATGAAACGCAGGTTTTTCATTCCATTCTCGGAGATCAAAAATACAGAGATTTGGTATCAGTTGCTATAGACGATATGAAAAACTACATAGACGATTCCGTTCTCAATGCAATACAAGAGTATATTAATACACAGAAGGCATCATCAACCGAACTTGAAGCTAAATCTAAAATTCTTGAGCAATTAATTGCTCTCAGCATTTACCGCTGTGCAGCAAAACTCTCAGAGGGCGGAAGTAAAGTATATCTTATGTACTGGAATGAAAAACCTTTGATAGAGAATTTAGGTTCAGGAACGGTTGATGTTGTGGCTACCTTACTCGGAAACAGTACAGCCTCGCAAATATACGGCAATGTTATGAATACTAATTTATCTGATACACTTCAAAGCCTTTTGGAAAAATTCATAAACGGGAATGCTTTACAGTTGTATAATAACGAAATTAAGGGAATCAACGCCATTACTTGGAATACTTTTCCGCAGGCACTCATCATTTCTGATGAGAAAATCCAATGCGACACGATAGAAGATAAACTGACAACAATAAAAAGTTTTTTAGAGTTTGCCCTGCAATAACAGGTACAGCAATGAGCAGCCGTTTTTTCCCGGCTACTCATACTCTAAATTACTCAAGTCCTGCAAACGGATAAAGTTCCGGTTTAAGTTTCATTGTTTTTAGTTCAAGATATACCTCACACCTTCTGCTTCTCGCTCCGATATATTTCCAGTGATAACTATTTTTTCCGATTGTCTTTCCATTAACATCGCTGCCCTGACAGTAGTTTGTTTTGGTATAGCCTGTCTTATACCAAATTATGTATTCGTCATTGTCAAAACTTCCGGAAAAGTCTGCTCCTTTCGGCCCTTTGTTCCACGGTTCTGAATGGTGATGACGAAGAGATCTGCCTTCTTCTATATCCTGCTTAACAATGTTACTCTTATTATACGAGTGAATCCCGCCTGACCAAGATTGATCGTGATCATAGTCGCTGGTAGTCCAGCTTGCAGATTTTGAACGTCTCTGGACAAGGACAAAATAACGATAGAAGTTATAACGTTCCGCAAGAGCTTTGTATTTTTCGTAAAGTGTGTTGAATTTTTTTTGATACTCATCAATTAATTTTTCATCGGCACAAATACGATTCAGCCCGCCTCTCATTCTCATAATAAGTTGTGTTTCAAATTCATTTTTCCATTGATCCTGAATACTCGCACCGCTCTGAAGATTACTTGCAGGAATGGCCATTAAAGCATTGTAATAACAACGGGTGCGGAAAATCGTTTCGTTCAGTGTTCTAATCTTATTATGACGGGTTTTTGTAACGTTGGTATATTCAGGAATATAAGGCTTCAAGGCTTCAATCTCCCTAAAACGTCTGAGTGTAACATAAAGTTTATTATACTGATATTTTGGGGTTTGCTTGGCCGATTTTATAAAACTTGCAAGATTATCCGCAAATCCTCGCAATGAAAAAGACTGTTCTCCTGCTCGTCCGGTTTGAGTACAGTGTGAAACATTTATTATAACATCATGAAAATCATTTTCAAGAGTTTTGAAAAGGTTTTCTATGCGTGTCTTAGCCTCATTGTCGGACGTTCCTTTATCACGCTCTGAAATAGCATTCTTTGCTACACTGTCTAAAATGTCCTGTATATTTTTAGTAACGTTGCTGCAAATCGATGCGGCATCGTAAACATAATAATATTCATCATATCGCCAAATGATTCCACGTTTACGATCTTCTTCTTTTCTTTTGCGATCGAAGTAACGGGATTTGCCGGGTTCGGTTACGACCTCTATAGTTGCATTGTAACGATTGCCCCACGTGTAGCCAGCAACAAAATAATCTCCGTATTCGTCCAAGAAATCTTTATAGCCTTCCTTTTTGAGATCGTCAAATACATCATCATCAATCTTAAAAACTTTAGGATCAGGCGTTCTCGGTTGTGTTTCAATGAGTTCATAACGCACAGAAATTATTTTTGTGTGATCGGTTCCAAGTCTTGCATAATCCTGTCTTTGAGTGTAACCTAAAGCCTCTCTGAGTAATGCGAAGTTCGACATTGCTCCGAGTTCTTGCGTTCTGTCGTGTTCTTCCTGAGTTGCTATTACATTACAATTAAATCTTTCCTCAAGTTTTATCGGATTGTCTGTTCCGGGAGTAGGCATTGAAAAATTTTTTACGATGTTCTTTCTGAATGCCGAATCGTCAACAATCTTAGTTACCGCACGAAGTCCTGAATGAGCGTGAAAGCCTGCACCTTCTGCAAATACTTGGTCATAAGGCACATTATTTATTACAGCGTCAGGTATCACATTTGTTATTGCAAGTTGTTTTCTTTTCTCTTCTTCTTGTCTTTGCTCTATCGCCTCCAACAGGGTCATTCGCGTTGTCAGATATGATATACTTCTTTCGATTTCTTTCTTCCTATACGCCAGCCTCCTATACACTACGCTTTGTGGTTCCTCTTTTTCGAGTTTTTGGTTTATCTTCTTTAATTCTTCCTCCATTCGCCCTATCATTTTTACTGCCGTCCTCTTTTGCCATAATAGGAAGGCTTCTCCTCTTTCAAACTGTTTCCGCTTTCTATCATCTGTTCGATTTTCCAGCCCTGCAACATGTGCTATCAGCTTTTGTTTTTGATTGTTTGCTGCTATGTAGAAATTTGAAGCCTCAACATCATTATTTTCAAAACTTACAGGCAGGCCGTTTTCGTTAATTTCCGTTGCTGATGACAACAAAATTCTCTGAATGTCAAGAATCTCTTCGGGGTAAAGTTCAATCTTTTCTCCGGTAGAAATCGAGTACGAATCATCAGAACCGTAAATTCTGAACTCAAACGGAGTATCAGGAGACTTGTTTACAATTAAATCTTCTGACTCAAGTATTAACTCACTGACTGCAAATTCATAATCACCCGTCAACGGAGCCTTAAATATATACATGATTATGCAGGGATTTTCTTCGGGTATTACTTCAAGTTCAACGGGAACATAATAAATTTGGGGATCTTCAGTGTTTTCTCTTTCAAGTTCAGATGCAAGTTCTTCACGTGTCATTCCGTTTTCTTTAAGAAGTGCTGAGATTTCCTCTTCAGTCAAATTCTCAACGGGAATTATATCCTCTGAAATTTCAATATCTGCCAATGAATCTAAATCAAGCACCATTTCATTTTTATCGGGCGCAGTAACTCTTACTTCCAATGATGAATTATTCAAACTTCTTCCGCCGTGTGAATATTTTATTACGTATTCGCTGTCTTTGTTTAAGTGTACAGTTGTTATATATTCGCCGTCAGAGTTTAAGTCTTTGCTTGAAATGTATTTTACGAAATTTACGTATTGAGCGTCAACATCAGCACTTTCATCTGGAAAATCAGGTAGCGGAGCATAATCAAAAATCATCGGTGAAGAGTCAAAATTATTTGAGAGGATTTTGTCAACAAGTTGTGAAACTATTTCGTTTTGAAGTTCTGTGTTCCCTTCATCATCGACACCTCCGCCGCCTCCACCGCAGCCGAAACTACAAATTAAGATAACGCCGATAAAAACTAACAAAATAATTTTAACGTTTTTCATATTTATATATAAACATTCTCCTTTTCTTTTTAACCTCCGTTGTTTTTTTAATTTTAACCCCTCCGTCCGGTGTGTAGGGACAGAGAGGTTGAAATTAAATGTTATTGAAGCCCAACGAACGGGTAATCTTCGACTCTCATTCTCATGGCTTTTCCTTCAATCTCCCAATCGATACTGGAGCTATAACCGCTCTTGAAGTAGAAGTTAATCTCATTTGTACCGACAGCAGGAGAGCCATTCACCAATTCACGGGCACGGTCATCTTTACTGTCTGCATTGCTTGAGCGAACACGAACCCAGCAGAATACAGCCGTAGCGTTATCTGTTGTTGAAGCTGTAAGTTTTGCAGGCTTCTCATTAACTAAATACTGATCTGTTTGAGTGTCGTGATGAGTCCATTCAATACGCCAGGCAGAAGATGAAGGACGGGATACGTGAACAGCTTTATAATCCTTTTTCCCTGCGTTAATATCTGCGGTAACGTACTCACTGACTCCATATTTATCATATCCGCTTGAACCTCCGTGATCTACCCCGAAAGGCATTTTGCGAACATTTGCATAAGCAGTAGCAGTTCCCTCGCCTGCTCCGTCAGCTGCCGTTTTCAGTCTGTCGTAAGTTTCTTTTTCCTGCTTCTGTGCAATAACCAATTTCGTGTAGAAGGTGTATCGGTCTCCAAGTGCCTTGAATTTTTTAGACAATTCGTCAACCTCTTTTACTGTCTGGTCAAAGCTCGCTTTATAGTCTTTGTTGTAGAGCCTGTCGCCTGCAGCAGTAACCCTCGTGATAATCCCGTTAAATTTTTCCTCAATGGGTGATGTGTATGTGCCGTTAATAGCCGAATTATCCATTACAACATTGCGGTAAGCTCTTAAATCTCTCAGATCGGTATTGAAGGCCGAAATGGTTTCAGCTTGTCCGATAGTAAGCGGAATCTTGCCACTTCTGTCGCCTTTTTTCCTCATAATTCTTGCTACTCTGGGATCACTGCGCCACCTTGTCATTTTGACTCTGACAGGAGCGTATTGTGAACGTTTTACATTTGCTCCAAGTTTGCTGCGGAACTTCAAAAGCTGATCAAAAACATCGTCCATTGCCGCAATGTCTTTGCTGCTGTTTGTAAGTTTCAATTCCGTAGGTTGTGCGTGTCCCATTCCGCTCGTTACAACCCTTATATTTACCGTTGCCTTGTTTTCTTTCAGGGTATCTTTGGTTTTATTGGAAACATCAGCACTTGCAGATACACTGCTGAGACTCAAATTAGCACTGAGTTTGCTTTCTACTTCTTTGAGCTGCTCGGAGGTTTGAGTAGTAATTGCGATGTAAGCGTCAAAACAGGCTCCATACTGATAACCGCTGACATAATAATCGCCGAAATCGTTTCTAAATTCCTCTAAGAAATTACCACCCGGCTTATCAGGATAGTCTTCTCTAACCATATTAAGAAAATCCGACTTCGTCCAAGCATTGTGGAGTTCTTCCGTACTAAGTTCACGATAATCAATTTCTGTTTCTTCATAATGAATAACAAGCGTTGTAGAAGTCAATCCGAATTTGAAATTACTTGTCGAACCCGTACCGGCTGAGATACCTAATGCGGACGTAGCTAAAGAAACATTTGCCGATGTTTTTGTGAGCGACTCCGACTGAGAAGCCGTATTAACGAATTTTGCATAAAAATCAGTAGCAACAGGATTTGATGCGTTAGTATCGCTGTCTTTCGGGTGTTTATCGCCACTTACAGTGTCCATCTGCTCACAATATTTTTTGTATGCGTCTTTAATGTTAATTCTCACGCCTCCCGGAGGATCAAGGAACGTATAGGCCATAGAACCTCTGCCAATCTGATAACGGGATTCGTACGGTATTCCTGTAATCTCAGATTCGATTGCTGCGGGTTCATCTGCCAAAGCACTTGTTGAAATTGCACTGCCTGAAGAAACGATTTTTCTGCTTATCGTTGACTCGGGGATTTTGTAATTATCATCGCTGCAAATCGCATCTAATTCTGCGTCGGACATATATTCGTAAGGATCAAGAATTACATCTACAACGCCTATTTCAGACAGTACTCTTGCCAGGAAATGCGCATAATAGCTATTTTCATCATTTCCAAGAATTTGATATGAAATATTATCATCGCCTTCTTCATCGTCAGGCATGTCTTGGCCGTAAACTTTTTCAAAATAAGTCGGGTTTGCTTCGCAGAATAATTTTCTCAACTGAATTATATTTTCGATGCTGACACTCTCGGTTTTGTTTCCGTTTTCGTCCTGAAATTTGAAATTCGTGTAATATCCCGTTTCGCCTTTTTCGTTGCGTCTTTCCTTGTAAATGAAAAGCACTGATCCGGGTTGATATTCAGGCGTAAAATGTGCAATTTCATTGTTATCTGTTAAATATGCTCCCGAATAAGGTTCGCCGTTAGTAACTTTGACAATGTAATTTCCCGAAACTTCAGGCTTAATAGTGTAACAAATGATTGAAGGACATTCTTTAGGATAAGCAACAGTAGTAACATTTTGCATTTCTTCAGCAACGTCAAGAGAAAGAAGAGAATTTGAAGGATCGTAGAATGAGATGTTTGGAAGAACGCCGCCTAAATCTTCGGTTAAGTTTATGGAAAGCTCGAAAGTGTATTCCTGCCCTCCTACGAGAGGAACTAAAAAGGTATTACCCCCCTCCGACTCAGAACGAAGCCTATTCAGCCACATCATCGAAGGAACATTAACATTCATTTCTGCAGCAGCCAAGATTGACGGTGCAGTCGAAGCTCTGAAGGAAGAATTTGAAACTGAGTTCTTAACGTGAATCTGAGAAACACCGGAAAAGTCTAAGAAGTCAGGTTTTCCGTTGTTATCAGCATCCATTCCTATTACTGAGCTGACCGAATCAAGATTAATAATTGTTTCCGGACGTGTTGCAGATTTTTCTTCCGGTACTGGATTACCGCTGTCGGAACTTGAGGAACTGCCTCCGCAGCCGTAAATACTGACTGCAAAGAACGCTGCGATCATCATTAAGACAACCGGAAAAATAAAACGTCTTTTATTCAACATGTAAAACTCCTTTACATTAAAATTTGTTAAGTACAATATCATAAATTTTTCTAAAAATCAATATACAATATTTAGTCATGCGGATTTTTTGCAATTTTTCAAACGGCCTTTATTGGATTTTGAGAAAAAGTTGTGATAAAATAAATTAAAAATATGAAAGGAGCTTAAAATTAATTATGAAAAAATTTTTGTGTTTTTTATTGCTTTTATTGCTGGTTATGCCGGCTGATGCTGCACCTAAAAATAAGAAGTGGAACAGATATGTCAACGCACGCTTTAATTACTCTATTGAATATCCAAACATATTTACAAAACGTACTGAGTCTGAAAACGGCGATGGCTTGTGGCTTGAAGCAAAAGATACTCGCTTAACCCTTTCCGGAGGTTATAACGTTCTTATGCAAGACGGTGCAGACATGATAGGATCACGAAATCTCGAAGGAATGATAATTGGAGAAAGCGGTTCTGGGTGGTTTCGTCTCGTCAGACGTGAAGGGACAATGATAATTCATGAATACGGTGTTCTGAATGATGATGTTTGGGCTTCATTTACATTCTCATACATCAACACTAAGAACTTTAATTCTGTTATCAAAAAAATGGAGAAAACTTTACGATTGACGAGTGATTCAGAATGAATAGAAAGAGAAAATTGAATTTATTGAAGTCAGCAGTATGTTGCTTTATGCTGATGTTGTTATCTGCTGTTGCTTATGCAGAAAATCAATATTGTATTACAATCACAGCACCCAGCGATTCAAACGGAGCAATAACACCGGGACACGGCTTTTTTATCACAGGTACTATTGCAGGAGCTCGACATCTTCCGAACGGGGTATCACTTCGTGTATCTGTGTTAAATTCGCTCGGCGAAGAAAAACGATTTGCTGAATCTTCTCAAAAAGACTGGAATGTAATTGACCGTTTTTGTAGTGCTTTTTTCTACTATGCAGATGACGTTGACCCTGAAAGATTATCTGTGAATGCTAAAGAATTTCCATGCTTAATCGTTAAGGATTCTAAGGCTCCCGAAAAATCTCTTCGCAATGCAAATATTAAGTGCTGGTTCTCTGATGAAAAATTCAACGCTTTTATTCCATATGCTACTGATGTAGAACATGGATTGCTTTTTAATGACGGAATAGGCTACACAGACGCTAACGGTGCAATTTATGAGGCATTACCAAACGGAGATTACACGGCTGTTGTTACTCTAAGGGACGGCAATGGACAAATTCTTGCTCAAGCGAAAAAGGCATTTTCAATATCGCCTGCGCAAAATGCAATATTGTGCCGCTTTCACCCTGATGAACAGTATAAAAGAATGATGAAGTTTGCCGCTGAAAATAACTTATCCATGAGTATTGACTATCTGCCGGGCTATTATAAAGATCCAAACGGCAATGACAGAGGCGGATTAAGAGCAATGTTTATCGGCGGCGATGTTGCAATATATAACAATTCTCACGTCCACATGGTTGAATATTTATCGAGCGAAAACAGTTCGTCGCTTACGGTTGAATTGCCTTACATCGAAAAATATTTTAATATTGATGATCCTGAACATTTTACAGTATATCGCTATGACATCGGAGAGCCGGTTATAGAAGTTCAAAATCATACGCTTGAGGGTACAATAATTCCAATAGAAAATGGCGATAAACTCTGCCTGTGCAGAGCTGACTTAATTGTAAACGGTTCCGAAGGTTACTTAGATTTCAATACCGCTGAAATTTCTGCAACAGATATAAATTTTTCGGACGGCGTAACTTTATCATATGCTTCTGACGACTGCCAATTAGCTGTTTCAGGACTTGTTGTGCCTCATCAACTGAAAGATGAAGAAATTATTTTTGATCCAGAGAATAATAAAACAGGTTTGTTAAACCGTGTCGAAAATATTGTTTATATCGTATGGGACGGCTCAAAGACTAATCGCTATAAAAAGCCCGTTAATCTTACACGAAAATTCAAAGACGGCTCAATATACGATTCAATTCTTGAATTTTATCATGTATTTTCACGAAATGAAATTGATCCTTCAGGTGAGTATTTTATTTCGCTCTATGGAATAGATAAAAACGGCGAACGTGTAGATGGAACATCTGAAAATTTTGTTATTAACCGTACACCTGTTAAAAGCATTGAAGGATTAATTAACGTAGAAGGAATAAACCGTTTCGGTAATATTTCCTCAAACATCAGCGAAGATACATTCAGGGCTGCCGGCTTTGACGAAGGAGATATTATTACAGTTCAAATTGGCGATGAGATTATAGATATGCCATTCGTCATGAAATATACTGACGTAAAAAAGGGTGAAACACTTCTTATTCCAAATAAAGGTAAAATAGAAATGTGGGTCAGCATGGGTAGCTTTGCTGAGATTTATAAAATTGCACAACGTTCAAAAAATAATACATGGATTTTCCCCGAAGGAAGCAGCGAAAAATCTGTAACTTTGAGCATGAAGCAAAAAGCCGGATACCTTGAAAGTTATGAAATCAGGAAGAAACTTGCCGAACTGAAGCCCATACCTGTTAAAATGCCCGGACAGTCCGAAGAGGAATTTGCAAATTTCAGGGAGGTTGCTACAACAGGGATAAAACGTGATACTTTATTCAGATCCTCTTCACCTAT
>JAFSKE010000078.1 GCA_017449135.1 Synergistaceae bacterium | reverse complement strand
CAGAATTCTATCAGTATTCTCTGACTGGCGTTTATCCGTTGCCGGTTTACAAGAAGCCGGAAAAAAATGAGGGCGAATTTTTGTCCTGAAAAATTTTCCCTACTCCGAATCAAAAATGTACTTGACAAAGGGAGGGGTATATTCATAATTTTCACTCCTTCTTAATCATAATTTATCATATGTCAAGGGGATGAAGCGATTACCTGCTCTATTTGACGCAGACAAAATTTTACTAATTTCGCAGCCGTGTATAATTTTTTCAGATAATCTAAAATTTCAAGTCATCTTCAGTTCGAGTTTCATTCCAAGTCCTTCAGCAATTTTTTTTAACGTTTGCAATGTTGGGTCTGCATCGCCGGTTTCTATCCTGCTAATGTAGGTTTGTGTGAGTCCGGTCTTTGCGGCAAGCTGCTTTTGCGTAATATTTTGCTTTTCTCGTGCCCTGATCATTGATTTTATTAGCTGAAACTCAGGCTCTCCTGCTTCCCAGCTCTTTTTAAATTCAGGGTCTTTCATTTTTTCGCTCAGTACTTGACGATATGTTAATTCCACTTAATCTTCCTCTTTATGTCGATTAAGATAATCTTTTCGATATTTTTTTATTCATTTGAACCGCCCATAATTTCTTCAAAAAGACCAGAAAAGTCGATGTCTTTGATTGCGCCATAACGATTTACGAAATAATTATTCATGTAAGCTTCACCCTTCCGAACCCCATTAGCTGTTTTGAAATCAGAGAGGGCATAATGTTTACTGAAGCCTGTTTTATCATCTCTATCTACAAATTTAATTTCATCCCTGCGCAATAGTGAAGCATCCAAAAAGATCGGATTTTGAGTGTTAAAAATTAACTGCGCATTTTTCTTGTTGATGTAATCATTATGAAATATATTGATTATATTCATAATCGCCATAGGATGAATTGATGCGTCAAATTCATCTACAATCAAAGTTCCACCGTTCGACAATACGTAGATAATCAACGGAAATTTGCTAATAAAACGAATAGTCCCGTAAGATTCAAATATTTCTGCCGGAATCATTTTTCCATTAACAAGTGAATAAAGGGTTTCATCTTCTTTTGCCGTACTATAGCCCAACGCATTAGCTGTTATACCAAATAATTTTGCGGCATTTGTTAATGTCTTTTCTACGATGTCTGATTTGCTGTCTGTGAAATGCCGAGAAATTTTTATATAATCTGCCTGATAGATGATTATTAATTTCTGCTTAATCCAAGCAATTATGTTATTAACGAGTTCTTGAGCAAAAATCATTTTGAATCCATTTGTCAGGAATAGTTCTGTTGCTGCTAAACTTTTCTGGGCAATTTCCTGCATTTCTTGAGTCATCTTTTTGATATTAGGCTTAATAAATGCGGGAAGATTCACTTCCAAAAATTTATTTCTCAGAAATATCTGCTTTTCATTGATTAGCAGCTTTTCTTCCAGAATACGTCTGCTGTACTTGCTATCCATGAATAATCCGAGATCTACTGTAATTGAGTAGTCAATCAATAGTCCGTTGTCAATGAAACGGATCTGAAATTCTGTAGGTGCTGCTTGACTATTGCAATTCGGAATAAGTTCCAGAATAGAGGCCGCTGCATTCATCGACGGCAGAGAATCTGAATTTTTAATATTTCCTCGAAGCAGGATATTTTTAAATGTATCAATAGCCCCGATTAAATTTGTTTTACCGGCAGCATTCGGGCCATAAATAACCCCACAGCAGAGCCCTTTATAATTCTTTTTGCTCACCTTTGTCTTTAAGACACTATAATCAAGCCCTTTCTGTTTCGGGGCGGGTGTCATAGAGAAACACATTTCGTTGACAAAAGACTTATAATTTTTCGTCTTAAACTCTAACAGCATATAATCATCTCCTATTTTACAAAAAACTCGCAAAATATTTTATTAGATTATACATCAAACTTGTCATTTATCAATATGATTTTGCAGTTTTTTCGTAAAATAACTTTAAGAGTTAATCACCTCTCAATCATAATTTCTTACACAGAACTATTTCAGGACAAATCGGACAACCGCCCATGCACATTGCGCGTTTTTCGCAGTTAGGACAGGCATTTCTTAATCTGTTCCTGAAATCTTCAAAAACTTCACTGTTCCAAGCTTCTTGAATGCTCTTTTCCCTTAAATCAACTTCCCATCTGCGGTTCTGATTATCAAAACTGCAGGGGAGCATTTTCATGTCCGAAGTAATGTAAGCTGACCAGCGTGCGCCCTCGCAAGTGTCAATACTGTCTTCATCGATGATCCCTAAATTATTTACCAGAGCTGGCACCGTGCAGGAATCAAAGCCGATTTTATACTTGAATTTCTTGGACGTTACCGTTGATATGAAATCGTTCATATCGCTGATTTTCAGAACATTTTCATGTGTTCCCAAGCCTACGGGCTTATGCAGCAGAAAAACAACCGCATTAATTCCGTCCGGAAAGTTTGCTGAAAGTGCCTCGTCAATGCTCCTCTTGCTTAAGACGAAATGAATATTTGTTTTTATTCCAGCCTCAATAAATAATTGAAGGGCTCTAAGCGTATAGTCACTTCTGTACCAGCTCACGGCAACGGCTCCGCAATATTCTTTTGTCAAGGCAACAATTTCATCTGTAATTCCAAGTCCGGAAGTCGTGTAATTCGGAACAATTTTATTTTCGCGGCATATTTGCAGAATATCTTTGAAGTGTTCATGCTGATCGGGGTCTCCACAGCCGCCAAGCGCAAATTGATAAGTTTTTCCGCTGCATTGTCTTGCTATCTCTGCGAAATCTTCAAGTTTCATGTTGGGAGCGGTTGAATGAAGACCATCCTGATAGCATTGAACTCCGGCTTGGATGCAAAGACCGAGCTTGCCGTGTTTGCAATGCCCCATGATGCCCACATCAAGCAGTTCGGGGAATGATGACATAAACGGGTCTATGTTATTTTTCCCTACTCTGATGTATGCTCCGGTTTTTTCGTTGAAGCAAGAGAAATAATCTTTTTCTTTACGGAAACGCATTCTTAAATATATAAATCGTCGTCGATTATTTCAAAATCATCACTGAGCTCGTCAAGTATTCCCCAGACTTCTTCCAAGACATCAGGGTATTGAACTGCATTCGGATCAAAACTAACATCACCGGAGTATATGCTTTTCCCTTCAGCTAAAGCCTGTTTTATTTCGTCAAGGTGGTCTTCAACTTTATAATAATCTTCTGCCACTTCTTGAATTTCTTCTTCTGTTGCTCCTGGATCAAGAATTTTCTCGCCCAGCATTTTGTCGATCACATAATCAGCCAGTGCTTTCTTTTGCGCATCTGAAAATTCGCCCTTATGAGCTAAAATAAAACTGGCACTGCTTGAATTTGTAACAAAATCTATTCTGATCTTCATTTTTTTCTCCTTAATACGATAAATCGTCTAAAATTCCCTCAAAGTTATCATCATCTGAGTTTTCAAGAATTTTCCAGATGTCTTTGAGCATTTTCGTGAATTCATAACCGATCACGGTATGATCGATTTTTCCCTGATAAATGTCCTTGCCATGACGCAAGGCTCTTTCGATTTTATATCGATTTCTTTTTAAACAGTATTAACTGCTAATGACTTCATTAACTTCTTCGGGTGAATCTTTGGCTTCTATGATTTTTTCTCCGAAGATTATATCCTCGAAATATTCTGCTATGGCTTTCTTTTGTTTAGCCGTGAATTTGCCCTTACGAGCAAGAATAAAACTGCTGCTGCTGGAATTAGTTACAAAATCGCTTCTTATCTTCATTGCCTTCACACTCCCGCTTTAATATATTTCGTGTTTCTGCCTGTGCCGATTTTTCTTATCTGGTTAGCCTTGTTCAGTAGTAGCAAACGACACCCGGCGCGATTCCGAGTGTCGTCCCATTATATCCAATGTGTTCCAGCGTGGCCTATTCAACATTGGTCAAAATACTATCGTACTATTTTGCATTCCTGAAATCCGGGAAACGCCCATCCCTATAAAGAGGAGCAATGACTTTTGACAGGGCGTATGCCACACGGAAGGCATTCAAATCATCATAGGTGTTGCTGACAATCTGCACGCCGACGGGAACGTTTTTGTCGGACAGTTCCACCGGCATATCCACAACCGGATATCTGCTGGCAAGATTCCAAATCGGTGTCAACATAAGGTTAGTGCTGGAAAGTGTTTTTCCGTGAATCTGGACTGCTTTGTCAGGCGTCGCTTCAAGATCAGCGGGGAAATACGGCGTTGCCAGTGTGGGCATGACCAGAGCAATACAGCCCTTCTCAAAGACCTTCTGCTGGACATCCTGGTGCAGTTTAGCCAACATCTTTTCTGCGTTAACCTGATCCTGCGGAGTCAGCTTGCCGGCATACGTCTCTAGGTTCTTCACATACGAGCTGAACTTGTCGCGATGCTGGTCCAAACCATCAAAGATGGCGTACATGCTTGTGGACATGAGCCCCTTGAAGTAGGTCGGCATGAACCCTTCGGCATTGATGTCGAGTTCTATCAGTTCAACCTGCGCTCCGGCCTTCTTTAGTGCCGCGACTGCGGTGTCAATGGCATGATCTGATTCTTGGCTCAGACCGTCGCCAGTTCTTGAAGTAGGCAACGGCGACCTTCTGCCCCTCAATCGGAGCGTATTCCTGCGGGTAGTCCAGCTTTGGACGGATCGTGGCATGAACCTCAGGGCTGGGGCCGGCAATGACGTCCTGCATGAGTGCCATGTCTGCAAAAGTGCGGGCCATGGGTCCTAAGGTTTCGTAGACGTTTCCGACGTGGCGACGCGACCGAACGGCGGCTTGAAGCCGTACAGCCCGTTCATGGCAGAGGGAATGCGGATGGAGCCGCCCATGTCGGAGCCGGTGGCCAGCGTGCAGAAGCCTGCGGCCAGTGCTGCGCCCGAACCACCGGAGGATCCGCCGGTACCGTAGTAGAGATTCCACGGATTGCGGCTGACACCGTAGAGGCGCGACCACGTCATGGGGCTGAGGTACTGCTCAGGTACTGTCGTCTGGAAGACAAATATCGCTCCCTCTCTGCGAAGTTTCTG
>JAFSKE010000077.1 GCA_017449135.1 Synergistaceae bacterium | reverse complement strand
TGGGAGGAGATATTATTGACGGCGACATGAAATATCGTGAACATGAATTAAAACTTTTGACCGAAGCAGCAAAAAAAGCACGTTACGGAGCATTTGCAGTTAATGGGAATCACGAACATTATTTAATTTTAGATGAAGATGTCGAAGGAATAATTAGGGACTGCGGGTATAATCTGCTGATTAATGAACGTGTCGAAGCCGGAGGAATTACGATTATCGGACTTGATGACATGATTAACGGCTGGCTTAAACCATTTATAAAACCTGAGGACAAAAATAGATTCGTTTTAATCCTGAAACACCGCCCCGGATTGCCTTTTGACGCAGACGAAAAGAATTTTGATTTACAGCTTTCGGGACATACTCACGGGGGACAATTCTGGCCATTGGGGTATTTTAAGAATATGACAGTGCCGAAGGATTCAAGAGTTTTAGTCAGCAACGGAGCAGGATTTAACGGAGCTATGATGCGATTGTTTACACCGCCTGACGTTATGATTATAGACATAGTTAAGGAGTGAGAGAAAAATAAAATGCCATTAACATTAGTACCTACACCGATTGGAAATCTTGAAGATATTACATTGAGGGCGTTAAGGGTTTTGAAGGAATCCGATTTAATAGCCTGTGAAGATACGAGAACGTCGAAAATTTTATTGCGAAAATATAATATCGACACAAAATTAACGTCCTTTCACCTTTACAATGAAAACGAAAAATTGAAATCCCTGATTGAACAGTTAAAAGACGGGAAAAAAATTTCAGTCATAACCGATGCTGGGACACCTGGAATTTCAGATCCTGGCTGGATATTGTTAAAACGTTCGATTGAAGAGGGAATTGAAGTTGATGTTCTGCCGGGAGCTTCAGCAATAATTCCTGCGATTTTGTTGTCAGGGATTGAACCGCAGAATTTTATGTTTTTGGGATTTCCGCCTGAAAAGTCAGGTAAGAGAATAAAATTTTTTGAGAGCGTTAAAAATGTTGAAAGTGCGTTATGTTTTTACATGTCGCCGCATAAGATTAAAAGACAAATTCCCGACATGATAGAAATTTTCGGGGATCGAAACGCCGCATTAATTCGGGAGATCAGCAAAATACATCAGGATTCAATCCGAAAAACTTTATCGGGAATTTTAGAATACGTTAATAACGGTGTTAAGGGCGAACTTGTTTTAATCGTTGAAGGTCTAAAGGTTTAACGTTTTCGACAATCCATTCACGCATTAATTTTCCTTCGTCAGTATCTTGAGAGGCTGAAAGAAATTCAAGATTTATTCCGAGATTTTTAGCGACATCATGAGCAATAACAGGCCATACCTTGCCAATATCGCCGACAATCGGAATACTTCCCTCATGACGTGCAAAAGCTGACATTTCCATTCTGAAAGGAATTTTTGCTGCTTTAGTTTTCGGAAGTCCCTTGTCGATAGCTTCCTGAACTGTTTTATTTAATTCAACGGCTCTGCGTAAATTTTCGTCTAAGTCAATGCGGATTAAATTTTTGTCCCTTAAATTATAAGTTTCCTGACCTGACCACCAAGCCCAAATTCCGTGTCCCGTGTAACATTCAAAAGGCCCGTCGTGAATTTCCTGAGTTAAAGCTACTGCACTTTCGATAATTAAATCGCATGACGATAACATTTTAGAAATTCTCATCGAACGATTAGAAACTGGAATTGAATCGCCGATTGACATTCCTACAGCACCGCCCCCGACTAATTGAGGAATTGTAACGAGAACTGGAATATTTTTTTTCGCAGCAGCTCCGAGCATTGTTTTTTCATCACAGCCCCACCCTGCAACAGTTTCAAAAGGCAACCCGTACATTCTGGCAAGACTTAAAACTTCGAGAGCTAATTTTTCAGTTCTAAATCCCATAGGATAAGCCATATTCCCGGCAGCTTTAATAATTTCGTTGAGTTTCGGCAAATTTTTCCCGCGTTTCAATAAATCTTCGTCCAAAGGCATTTCGAGTTTTAATTTTTCGATTTCCTCGTCAGACATGGAAGTAAATTCAAAAACATCACCGCGAGGCATTTTTGACATATCCATTCCGAGAGCTTTTGCGTCAACACGGAAAACTTTATCGAGAGAGCCTGCCATTTCATGAGCGATAACGGCAGAACTTGTCGAAACGGCATCAACAATTCCGACACGGATTAATTCAGCAATTAAAGTTGTAACGCCTTCGTGAATGTTGGGGCCGGAACCTGTAACAACCATAATTTTCCCGCCATTACGTTTAACTTCAGTGATTTTGTTGATGGCTTGAGATAAAGAATTTTGAGATCTTTCATCGAGTGAAGACCTGAAATTTTCAATTTGATTTAGTCCGAATAAATTTGACATTTTTATTAATATTTCTCCTTTCATAAAATCAGACTTGAGGCTTAGTGTTTAATTGAGCTTCGGCGATTAAACGTTTGACATCATCAAGAGTGAAGGAAGGTTTACGAAGATTTTGCACAATACTCCCGACTATCGGAGCCAGAACAAACGAAGCTATTAAAAGCGATAAAATTCCAAGCCCCCAATAAACGACGGTTTGTAAAGCATCAATTTTATAGTCCATTCCGCTAATTTTTCCCGAAAGTGCTGCAAAATTTCCGTCTACCCGTTCGGATAATGCTTTGATGTCGCCTTTAACTTCTCCCCTAAGTTCAGCGAATTGCTTATCCATTCGTTCCGATAAAACAAGAATTTCGCCGTGAAGTCGCTCAAACAAAGCCTCCATTTTTGCGTCAAAAACATCTTGTCTGACATAAACATTCATATCCTCCGACACTGCCCCGAAAGACACTGACGAAAAAATTAATATTAACATCATTACTGACAAAAATTTTTTCATTTTTGATTTCCTCCTTCAAATTTGAGTTTTAGTGTTTAATTGAGCTTCGGCGATTAAACGTTTTACATCATCAAGTGTAAATGAAGGAACTCTGCGGCTTTCCCATAACTTATCCCATAATTTATTAACGAATGGGAGAACTAAAATTATTCCGAATAACACAATCAGCCAATATAAGAAATTATGTACATCTCCTATACGATGTTCTAATCCGTCAATTCGTGCCGATAACGACCTAATCTCTCCTTTTATTTCTGCGAATTGTCTGTCCATTTCGCCGTGAAGCCGCTCAAATAAAGCCTCCATTTTTGCATCAAAAACATCTTGTCTGACATAAACATTCATATCCTCCGACACTGCCCCAAAAGACACTGACGATAAAATTAATGTCGTTAATATTATCACAATAGTCAGAAAAATTTTTCTCATTTTTTATCCCTCCTTAAATACACAAACCAATAAATCAGCCCTGTAAATCCTGCTCCGCCTAAAATATTTCCAAGCGTTACAGGCAAAAGATTTTTCACGAACATTGACGACCAGTTAAGCGATTCGATTAAATCAGGTAATACCCCTTCCCCGACTGCTTTTCCGACAAAAAATTCATTACTTTTTGCAAAAATCCCCGCTGAAATATAATACATATTAGCAACACTGTGTTCAAATCCTGACGCAATAAATAACCATATCGGAAAAAATATCATAACTGTTTTGCTAATTCCGTCTTTTGCTCCAAATGATGTCCAGACCGCAAGGCACACAAGCCAGTTACAAAGCACTCCCAGAATAAACGCATTTAAGAATGAAAGTGAGATTTTGTTTACGGCAGTCTTTATCGTGAATGCTCCGAGAAGCCCGCCGTTAAAATTTAATTGTCCTGACCATAAAATTAATAACGCTGTTAAAACTCCTCCGGCAAGATTTCCCAAATATACAACTATCCATGAACGCAATAATTGTAAAATCGAAATTTTTTTCTCGGCCAATGACATTATCATTAAACAATTCCCCGTGAATAATTCAGCTCCTGCAGATACTACTAAAATTAATCCAGCAGGAAATATTAATCCTCCGACAAATTTTGCAATATTAGCATCTTCGATTGTGTGTGTTGCCATGCTTGAAACCTGCGATCCGAATGCTATAAATGCTCCTGCCAGAATCCCCAATATAAATTGATTTACGATTGTTAAATTTGCTTTTTTAATTCCGACATTAACCGTAAATTCCGCTATTTCGGGAGGCGTTAAAAAATTGCTGTTCATGCCTTACTCCATTGTTCTTGACGCTAATAACGATCTTCGGCGATAAAGGTCTTCTTCAAATTCGTCGGCCTGTTCCTCAAGCATAAATTTATCTTCAAACATTGTATCGCCTGCAACATCGTCCTGACCTTTGAATGAGGCTTTTAACACTATCGGCGTGATTATCGTACAAACTATTATCATTATGACTATAGGCCCTAAATAATCCTCGCTGATTAAATTCATTGACATTCCTTTTCCTGCTACGATTAAGGCAACCTCTCCCCTGCATACCATTCCTAAACCTACCTGATAGCTTTGACGATTGCTAAATCCGCATAACTTTGCACCTATTCCGCAGCCTCCTAATTTTGAAATCACGCTGACAACTACAAGTGCAATAGTGAAAATTACAAGATGATATGACATTGTAGGCAATGTAACTTCGAGGCCGATATTTGCAAAGAAAATCGGTGTCAATAATAAATATGCTATTGTGTCGAATTTACTTGCTATGTATTGTCCCTTAGGTGCCATCGCAATTATCATTCCTGCTGCAAAAGCTCCGATTATGTCGGCAATCCCGAATAAAGTTTCCGAAGCCCACGCCATGAATAAACAAAATGCAAATCCCATTACAGGATAACGTCGCAAATTTCTTTGTGCCTGAACATGATCCGACCATTTCATGAATTTATTATATAAATATCCCACAGCCGAAATAAATACAAAAAATCCTGCTATCTTGGCAAATACTAATGTTAAATTTACGTCCTCTCCGGCAATTCCCGTTATTATCGTTAAGCAGATTAAACCTAAAATATCGTCTATCAATGCTGCCGCTAATGTTGTGTTGCCGACTTTGGTTGACATTTTCCCAAGTTCTTTTAACGTCTCAACTGTAATCGAAACTGATGTAGCCGTCAAAACTGCTCCAATGAAAATTGCTGAAATCAAATTTGCTCCTCTGTCGAAAACATACATTAAACCTGCTCCCATTCCCAAAGGTACTATAACGCCCGTTAATGCTACGACAAATCCGACTTTCCCTGAGGCTTTCAATTCCTCTAAATTAGTTTCCATTCCCGCCGTGAACATAATTACAATAACTCCAAGTTCCGCAAGACGTGTCAATAATTCAGAAGGCAATAAACAAAACTGAACTCCGAAATAATGTAAAGTCAATGCACCTAAAACTGCGGGGCCAAAAAATAATCCGGCCATTAACGCCCCTACAACTTGAGGAAGCTGTGCACGTCGTGAAATTATGCTGAAGATTTTTGTTGACATTATTATCACGCATAAACTTAATAACCAGTTATAATTACTCAATTTAATTTTTCTCCTTTACATTTTTATATTTATAATTCGTAATCGTCGCCTGAAGCCTCACCGAGTAAAGCTCCTACCTGATGTCTCCAAGGAATTGAAGGGTGTGCACCAATTTTTGTACAGGCCAAAGCACCGCACGCAGCAGCAAATTTCGCAGCAAGTCTGATCGGCCGTCCCTCTCCCAATGCTACACATAATCCCGCACAAAATGCGTCTCTCGCTCCCGTAGTATCAACAGAACGAATATTAAAAGCGTCAAATTTGAAGTTTTCGCCGTCTTCCGAAAATATCATTCCGCCTTTTGAACTTTGAGTAATGACGAGATTTTTTACGCCTCGTTTCAAAATTTCGTTCGCCATTAAAATTATTGAAGGTCTGTCGTAAAATTTATCGCCCGCATAAAAATTTAATGCCTTCTCATTCAGAATCAAATAATCAATGTCTTTCCATGCTTCGTCAGGCAAAGAAAATGGAGGTTCTGCCGATAAAAACGTTTTACAGCCCACCTGATGAGCAAGTTTTAATCCTGTTGTAACAGTCTTTTGAGGACTTTCCATTTGGAATAAAACTGAATCAGATGACGAAAAAATATTTTTTGCCGCTAACATTGCACTCTCATCAAGAAGTGAATTTGCTCCCTGTGAAATTACGATTGAATTTTCTCCCTCAGGAGTAACCGTTATAACTGCCGTCCCTGTTGCCTGTTCTTTTCGTGTTTGAAGATGTGAACAGTTTACGCCGTTTTCAGTTAAGACAGATATTAATTTTTTACCGAAATCATCATCGCCGACACAGCCTATCATATAAACTTTTGAGCTTAACCTTGCTGCCGCTAATGCCTGATTCGATCCCTTTCCGCCGCCTGCCATTCCGAAAGGTCCGCCGATTACAGTTTCGCCTTTTCTGGGACAATGTGGAGCTCGTATTACAAGATCGATATTTAGTGAACCTACTACTGCAACTGTAGACAAATTTTTTTTACTCCCTCTAATTAGTATTGTCGTATGATAACACTAAATATTTGATTTTACATAGTAAGGAGAAATATTTTTCATGAAAAAGTTTTTTGCTTTCACATTGCTTTTTTCATTATTGGCCGTTCCAGGTTTCGCAAAAATTCCGGACAAAGACATAATTATTATTTACACAAACGATGTTCACTGCGGATTTAATGATAATGTCGGCTACGCAGGTGTTGAATTTTATAAACACGAAATGAAAAAATTAACGCCATACGTAACATTAGTTGATGCCGGAGATTTTGTACAGGGAGCGACAATCGGGACAATCTCTAACGGACGTTACATAATCGAAATCATGAATGCCATGAATTACGATTTAGCAGTTCCGGGAAATCACGAATTTGATTACGGCTGGAGTCAGTTTGAAAATTTCGTAAAAAATCTTAAATGCGGTTTTGTTGCTTGTAACCTTAGAGATTCAAAAACGGGTGAATTACTTTTCAAGCCTTACAGAATTTTTACGTACGGCGAAACAAAAATTGCGTTTGTCGGAGCATGTACCCCAGAAACACTCACAAAGTCAATTCCTTCAACTTTCAAAGACGAAGAGGGAAATTATATTTATGATTTTGACGGAGATTTAACGGGCGAAAAAATATGTGCTTCGATTCAAAAAGCTGTTGACGATGCAAGAAGTGAAGGAGCTGATTATGTAATAGTTCTTGGACATTTGGGCGAATATGGCGATGCTACGGAAGTTTGGAGCGCACCATTTATAGCAGCAAGAACACGAAATATCGACGCATTTATTGACGCTCATTCGCACGAAATCACGCCGGCACTGATGATTAAAAATCTTGACGGGAAAGAAATTCCGATTACTCAGGGAGGAACAAAATTAATCAGGTTCGGAAAAGTTACGATTAACACCGAAGGAAAATTAACGACGGAATTAATTGAAAAAGTTGACGGGAAAGACGAAAAAATCGAAAGTCTTATCGCTGACATAAAAGCACGTTATGAGGATTCAACGAAAAAGAAATTAACTTATTCTGATTTTGAATTAAGAGCTATGGACGATGAGAAACAATGGCTTGTCAGAAACGGTGAAACGGGTTTATGTAATTTAATTACAGATGCTTTTCTTGATTCGACTTCAGACAGGACAAACAAGGCCGAAATTGCTTTCGTCAACGCAGGTGCAATGCGTACTAATCTTAACAGCGGCGACATTACTTTCAACGATGCTCTTTCAGTTTTGCCGTTCGCAAATACGATGTGCATTGCTGAAGTTTCAGGACAGACTATTCTCGATGAACTTGAAATGGGAGCAAGATTAATGCCTGAAAAAAGCGGAGGATTTTTACATGTTTCAGGAATGACATACGAAATTGATACGAAGATTCCGACACCTGTTAAATTAGACGACAAAAACAGAATGATTGGAATTTCCGGAGCAAGACGAGTCAAAAATGCAAAAGTCAATGGCGAACCTTTTGATCCGAAACGAATTTATAAGATTGCTGCTGCAAATTTCGTTTTGTTTCAAGGAGGGGACGGACACGTATTTGAAGGGCTGAAAATGCTTGATAAAAATTATGCTGTCATTGCTGATGTTTTAGCCGCCTATCTCAGGAAATTCGATAAAATCCCCGAACGTTACAGAAATGCTGAAGGAAGAATAACGATAATAAAATAACAAAAATCCTCCCCGTGTGGGGAGGTATTTATTTATTATTTTCCGACATAGAAAAATTTATGCCAGTTGTAATAAGGATTTGAGAATATCAAACCTTCCGGAGCATCAAAGACAAGTTCATTCCCTTTTGAATATCCTTCAAACCAAAATGCACAGTCAGCACGTCCAGATGTCAACGCAGCAGCTCTTGCACCTGATTCAACTTGAATAACCTGAATATTCACTTTAAGACGGCGCGAAATTTCAGCAAGTACAGCCGTGTTAAATCCTGCCGGTGTTCCGTCAGCAGCGACATAATCAACAGGCGGTAAATCTCCCGTAACTGCTACACGAACGGTCATGCCTTCCTTAAATTCCGGGAAAGAAACTTTCATGGGATTTTTGACACCGATATTATTAACATATGTCATAATTAATTTTCCAAGTGTTCCGTCTTTTTCCATTCCTGAGAGAGAGTCATTAAACATATGTCTCAAAAATGAATTATTCCCTGCAAAACCAAATGCTAAAACATGAGGATAACGCAACGCCGCAACACCTTTAAGGTTATACGAACTGTCCGAAGCTAATATGAAATCGGCGATACTGTCAGGCATAAGCATTGAATCAATTTCGCCCTTTGAAAGTGCCATCTGCATAGCATTCAGCGAATCATAAAAACGATAGTTTACATCATTTTTATTTGCTCCGTTTGCGAGAACATCAGATCTGATTTCGTCATTAAACATTTTCGGGAAATCTTCTTCGGTTGTGTTAAGTTTTCCGAGAACTCCGACGGTGTTTGCAAATGAACACTGAGCTAAAACTAAAATTGCGACAAATGATAATAAAATTACTTTCTTCATAAAAATATTTCCTTTTCTAAGCTGATTTTTCTAAAACTTTTACGCTCTCACCCGTTTTAATACATTTCGCAGGGCATCTCTGAGCACATTTTCCGCACTTAATACACTTGTTTTGATCTATTACGGCCAAGTCGTTCACAATTTCTATTGCACCGGCAGGGCAGACCTTTGCACAAACTCCGCAGCCTATACAGCCGGCACTGCAAACGGTTTTAACCATCGGGCCTTTCCAGTGTGAATTACATTCGACAATAATATCCGCCGTAACAGGTACAAGCGTGAAAATTCCCTTAGGACATGCAGCGACACATGCACCGCAGCCGACGCATTTTGAAACTTCAACTTTTGGCAGTCCGTCATCACCCATTGACAAAGCACCGAACTGGCAGACGCTTACACAAGTTCCAAGTCCGATACAGCCGAACGGGCATGAATTTGGAGAACCTCCGGGAATTGTTGCTGCACTTGCACAATCTTTAATTCCGTCATAAGTTAATTGTCTCGGAGCAGCCTCACATGTTCCTTTACATTTCAAGAATGCTCTCATCGGTGTTGTGTCTCCTGCACTAACTCCCATGATCTCTGCGATTTTTTGAGCAACTGGAGCACCTCCTACAGAACATTTATTGACAGCGGCACCTTCATTAACGACTCCCGAAGCGTAACCGTCGCAGCCTGGATAACCACAGCCGCCGCAGTTTGCACCGGGCAAAGCAGCTCGAATTAATCCGATTCTTTCGTCCTGATGAACTCTGAAAATTATCGAGGCTATGGCAAGGACAACCCCGAAAACTCCGCCCATTATTCCCATTAAAGCAAGAGGAGTTACAAAAACGTGCATAATATCCATGATTAAAAATTTCGCCTCCTATTTAATGATTCCCGTGAAGCCCATGAAAGCTATCGACATTAAACCTGCTGTAATTAATGCCATTGGAAGACCTTTAAGACTTTCGGGGACACCTTCGTTATCTTCGATTCGTTCTCTGATTCCTGCCATTAATGAAATTGCAAGCAAAAATCCAAGCGATGAACCTAAAGCATTTACGAGAGCCGCAGCAAGTCCGTAACCTTCATTCATGTTTAACACGGCAACTCCTAAAACTGCACAGTTAGTTGTGATTAACGGCAAAAATATTCCCAGTGATTTATAAAGAACGGGATTTAATTTTTTCAGTGCCAATTCAACAAACTGAACTAACGCCGCAATTACAAGAATAAATGAAAGTGTGTACAAGTATTCAAGATGTAACGGGACGAGCAGATAATTATAAGTTATCCATGTCATTAACGAAGCAAGAACGATAACAAAAACAACAGCAGCTCCCATTCCCTGTGCGGTTTTTAATTTCGAGCTTACTCCCATGAAAGGACAACAGCCCAAAAATCTCGAAAGCAAAATGTTATGGACAAAAATTGAGCTTATAAATAATAATAATAATTCCGTCATTGTCATTGTTATTTCGCCTCACAGTCTTCATCTGCTTCAAGTTTTTTGCAGAATTTCGCCATTGTACAGCAGCCACAGCCGGAAGTTTTTGCTTCGGCAGGTGTTGCTCCAAGACCTTTCATTTTCGCGGCTCTTGCCTGAATTGCTCTGAATGCTCCCATGCAGCAGCCCAAAACTATAAATCCTCCCGGAGCTAACACTATTAACATTGCAGGTTCAAAACTCACAACAGGATTTCCAAACCATGTACCGGCACCGAAAATTTCACGGATCGATCCTAAGAACATTAACGCAATCGTAAAACCTAAACCCATTCCGATACCGTCAAGAGCAGAAGCAACAACACCGTTTTTCGATGCGAAGGCTTCGGCACGGGCAAGAATGATACAGTTTACGACTATCAACGGAATAAAAATTCCAAGCGATTTATTTAATTCAGGGGCAAAACCTTTCATCAAAAATTCTATTACCGTAACAAACCCTGCAATTACTACAATGAAAATCGGAATACGAACTTCATCAGGCACCATTTTTCTTAAAAGTGAAATTACAGCATTTGAAGCAATTAAAACAAACGTCGCTGCAATTCCCATTCCGAGTCCGTTAGCTACACTTGTTGTAACAGCCAATGTCGGACATAATCCTATACACTGAACGAAAGTAGGATTTTCCGATAAAATTCCGTTCGTGATAATTCTAAAATGATTATTTTTGCTCAATTTTTATTCAGCTCCCTTCAAATATTTATTCCAATAATTTACGGCTCCGTTTACACCGTCAGTTACAGCGTTCGATGTGATTGTTGCTCCTGAGATTGCAGAAATTTCGTCAGGATTTGAAGCTGTACCCTTTACGACTTTTAACGGAAGTGATGATTTATCGTTGAACTGCTCGTAAAATTCAGGCTCTGTTGATTTCGCACCGAGTCCGGGAGTTTCTGAATGATTCAAAATGTTAATTGCTTTAACTGAACCGTCTTTCATAACTCCTACGATAAAATTAACAATTCCGCCGTAACCTTTGGAATTTACCGTGAAGCACCAGCCCACTAAACCTTCAGCATCATCGCCTCGTCTGACTTCAGCGACAAAATCATCAGCTTCAGGAACGATCTGCTCAAAATTTTTAGCATTAGGCATTACAGCTCTGAAAGCAACGTTTTGAGCTTCAATTTCGACTCTTTTAATAGCGTCCTGTGTTCCGTACTGAACAAAGCCGAGAATTACACCTGTTACTGCTGTTACGGCAAATAACGTTCCGCCTAAGTGAAGGGCTTTTTTCAAAGCATCGCCGAATGAAACTTTATCCATTTTTACTTCGCCCCCATTCTCTTAAAGAAATTGCTTTTAGGAGCTCCGAAAACTCTTGATTCAGTGTACATGTCAATCAAAGGCACTGCAATATTCATTATCAAAATTGAGAATGAAACGCCTTCCGGATAGCCTCCCCAAGTTCTGATTAATGCAGTCAACAATCCACAGCCGAAAGCATAAATTATTTGTCCTTTTGCTGTCATCGGTGAAGTCGTATAGTCAGTCGCCATAAAAATTGCTCCGATTAACAATCCGCCCGTCAAAATTTCATGACATGGATAAAAACCTCCGCCGTGATTAAATAATCCTCCGAGAATTGCTGAAGTCAAAATGTAAATTACAGGTATTCTCCAAGAAATTACTTTTTCCCAGATTAAATACAAACCTCCGATTATTAACAAAATCGAACTTGTTTCGCCTATACAGCCTGCCATATTTCCCATTGCCATGTCGCATAATGAAATTTTACCGAGTGTTCCAGCCTTCATTGCCGCTAAAGGTGTTGCTCCGGAAACTCCGTTAATTGTCCATGTTGTCATCGCTGTAGGCCATGAAATTAACATCATTGCTCTTGCAGCTAAAGCAGGATTTACGATGTTGCAGCCGACTCCGCCGTAAAACTGTTTTACTACGATAATCGCAAAAATACTTCCGCAGACTGCCATCCATAGCGGAATTGTCGGAGGCAAGTTATAAGCAAGCAATAATCCTGTAACAACGGCTGATAAATCGCTGATTGTAGATTGAATTTTCATAACGTATTTCTGCCATAAATATTCGCTGAGAACACAGGCAAAAACACACGCAACTATTACCGCAAGAGACCTTAAACCGAGAAAATAAATTCCCATGATTCCCGAAGGCAACAGAGCAAGTAAAACCATGCACATAATACTTCGGGTAGTAAATTCTGAATGTACGTGAGGTGAAGTTGAAACTGTTAATTGTGAAGACATGATTAATTATTTCGCCTCTGCTTTCTTTTTTGCTTCTTCAGCCGCTTTTCTGCGTTTTGCATTAACGGCAGCTTTTCCGTTTTTGTAACTTTGAACTAAATGTCTCGATGCTGGACATGAATAAGCACACGATCCGCACTCGATACAATTCATACCCCCGTGAGCCTCGAAAGTTTCGTAATCTTTTTTCCTCACCGCATGATCTAAAAATGTCGGTTCTAAGTGCATCGGGCAGGCTTCAACACATTTTCCGCAGCGAATGCACGCACTTTCTTCTGAAATATAAGCAAGTTTTTTCGTCAGTGTCAAAATTCCCGAAGTACCTTTAACGACAGGAACATCAATAGAACGCATTGCAAGTCCCATCATAGGTCCGCCGGCAATAATTTTTAACGGTTCTTCCTTAAATCCTCCACAGGCACTAATTAATTCTTTTACCGAAATTCCCAATGGCACCTGAAGATTTTTAGGCACTGCAACAGCATCTCCGGTTACTGAAATTACACGCTCAGTTACTGGCATTCCCTCTTCGATTGCTTTGCAGATCTGCCAAGTCGTGCGTGTGTTCAAAACTATGCAGCCGACATCAGCAGGCAATGCAGGAACTAAAGGAACTTCGAGACCTGTAACGGTTTTGATTATCATTTTTTCAGCACCTTGAGGGTATTTTACTTTGTGAGGAATAATTGAAATGTTGGAATTTTTGTTGTGTTCGGTAAGAGTTTTAATTGCTTCGGGTTTATTATTTTCGATAGCAATAACTCCCTTAGCGTTCGGGAAAATTTCCAAGACATATTCGAGTCCTCTTAAAATCTCGTCAGGGCTTTCAATCATTAAACGGTTATCACAGCTCAAATACGGCTCACACTCAGCTGAATTAATAATTATCCAATTGATAACTTTGTCTTTCGGAGGCGATAACTTAACATGAGTCGGGAAACATGCTCCGCCCATTCCTACAATTCCTGCTTCACGGATTAACTTTACATATTCCGAAGAATTTTTCGGTTTTTCCAGAGCAGGTGCTTTTTCATACTGACCGTCATTTTCGATTACAATGCAATTTTCGACACTACCAGAGATTGTCATTTTCATTGCAATTTCTTTGACAGTTCCAGAAACTCCCGAATAAATCGGAGCTGATACAAATGCCTCTGTGTCAGCAATTTTTTGCCCAACAAGAACCCGATCGCCCTTTGCTACAATCGGAGAACAAGGAGCACCAATATGCTGCGACAACGGATAAATGAACAAACCTGAATCAGGCATTAATTTTTCGATAGCCTTATTTTCAGTAAGTTCTTTGCCTTCGTGCGGGTGTACTCCCCCTAAAAACGTCGGCAGATTCATCGTTATATAAACACTCCCCTCAAAATTTATCAAATTTTTTGAACTTCATGTAATTATATCTTATAATTTCGACAATACTTATTTAATTTCAGGAGGTTTTTTTATTTCCATGTTCGGCGATGATAGTTTTCTTATGACAAAAGGCGTTATTCTTTATCGTGAAATTTCAGGTGAAAGCAATCTTTGGGTAAAATTATTTTTACATGAAATCGGAATTGTAAACGTTACGGCACGAAAACCTACGGGAGACACAGAGCCGTTAATATGGGGGAGATTTTCGTTAAAGAAAAAACAAAAGGGAAAAAATTATTTCATTGATGACACCGAAATTGTCGATGATATGTTTAATATCAGAAAGAAAAAAGACACGATTGCAACAGCTTTCAACTGGACAAAATTATTAATAAAATATTTAGCACCTGAACAGCCAGATGACGAATTAATTGTAATTTTTTATTGGAACATGAAATTATTATGCGAAAATATAGTTCCGCCCGAAGCCTCAAACTGGAGATTTTTATGGCAATGGCTGAAGATTTGGGGAATTGCTCCTGACCTCAAAGATCTTTTAACAAGAATGAATTTTAATCACGATGAAATTTTATTATTAAATCAAATTGTAAGCCTTAATATAAACAAAGTCATAGATTTATTCTCAAAGCCGTTAAATTACAATATTCGTGAAAATGCTTTCAAGATAGCTTCAAAAATTGCGGTAAAATTTCTTGATGAAAAATAATTTGAATCTTAATGAAGCGTTAAAATTAATTACACCGTTAAATTCTGAGGCCATGAAAAAAGCTGAAGAATTGCAGGGAAATTTAATAAAACCTCTTGGAAGTCTCGGAGAACTTGAAAAAATTTCAATCAAAATCGCAGGGATTACAGGCCGTTCAAAAAATCAGATTCACAAAAAAGTTATATGTCTTTTCGGATCGGATCACGGAATTTACGAAGAGGGCGTTTGTTCGTCTCCTCAAAATTTCACGGCAAAATTAATGAAAGTTTACGCTGAAAATCAAAACGCAGGAATTAATATTTTGTCAAAGCAGGCAAATTCCGAATTAAAAATCTATGACTTAGGAGTGAAAAATTTAGAACATCACAAGAACATAATCACGAAAAAATTTTTACCCGACGGCACAAACAATTTTCTTCATGGCCGTGCAATGAGTTACGACACTGCTAAAAAAGTAATTGAATTTGGAATTTCCACCGTCAAAACTCTCAAAAATGAAGGCTTTAACTTAATCGGAACAGGTGAAGTCGGAATGTCAAACACAACCCCTGCATGTGCCTGCATAATGGCCGGATTAAAATCGATGGACGAAAATTTAATCGGTCGAGGTGCAGGATTAAACGATGAAAGTTTTGCGAGAAAGAAAAATGTAATTCTTGAGGCTTTGAAACTTCACGAAAAAAATTTTACAGATCCCGTTAATATAATTTCATGTGTTGGAGGATTAGATATTGCAGCGATGACAGGAATTTTTATCGGCGGAGCAGTTTACAAAGTCCCGATTATAATTGACGGAGTGATTTCGATTTCAGCAGCTTTAATGGCATTTCTTATTGAATCACGTGTGAGTGAATATTTTTTTGCATCACATGAATCTCTTGAACCTGCTTATAATCGTGCGGCTGAATTTATGAATCTTACACCGCCATTAAAATTATCAATGAGACTTGGAGAAGGTACGGGGTGTGCAATATTTATGCAGATAATTGACGATTCACTCGCTATAATTAACAATATGGGAACATTTGAAGAATTTTAAGGGAGGAAATATTTATGGAAATCTTAGTTGTTGACTGTCAGTATGATTTTATAGACGGAAGTTTAGCCTGCGGACATTCAGAAGAAGCCGTGAGAAGCATAATTGAGTTTATAAATTCAAATCCTGACGCAAAAGTTTATTATTCAGCCGACAATCACAGCTTAAAACATTGCAGTTACATTCAAAACGGCGGAACATGGCCTGTGCATTGCAACGCAGGAACACACGGAGCGGAAATTCACAAGTCTTTAACATCTGACATCAAAAATCCTGAACAAAGACCTAACGAGAAAAATATTTATTACAAGGGTGAAAATGATTCAGTCGAAGAATATTCAGCCTTCAATGCAAAAAATAAATCCGGCAGAGAATTAAATCAGGTTCTCGGCCATGAAGTAATTGTTACGGGAATTGCGAGCGAATTTTGTGTCCGTGAAAGCGTTATAGCATTGCTAAATTCGGGACGAAAAGTTGAAGTTCCCGGAAAAATGTTAGGCTGGGTCGATGAAAATAATCACCGAAAAAATCTTCAGGAACTTGAAAAAATGGGAGTAAAAATTTCATGATTAAAAACGTAATTTTTGACATCGGAAATGTTTTAATTGATTTCGACTGGGACGGATTTATCAAGAGATTATTCCCGAATGCCGATTCAAAAACGGTTGAAATTCTGAACGAAGCTGTGTGGGGCGGAAGGCGTTGGGATAGATTAGACGCTGGAGACCCTCCCGAACAGGTTTTCACGAATATTATTTCTCATGCTCCGGAATACGAAAAGGAATTGAGATTAATATTTGAGAATGTCGGAGATACTTTGAAGAAGAGAAATTCAACTCCCGGCTGGCTAAATGAAATAAAATCGCGAGGCTATAAAATTTATTATCTCTCGAATTATTCGCATTACGTAATGGGAAAGAATCCCGAAGTTTTAGATTTTCTGCCGTTAATGGACGGAGGGATTTTTTCGTGCGACGTGAAATTAATAAAACCGGATCCGAAAATTTACGAGACAATCACGGAAAAATATAATTTAATTCCTTCTGAATGCGTTTTCCTTGACGATTTAGAAGCGAATATCAAGGCGGCAAAAAATTTCGGTTTTCATGGAATCCAGTTCGTAACACTCAAACAGGCACAAGAGGATTTGAATAAAATTTTGGAGGAATGAAAAATGTTTGATCACCCCGAAAAAAAGAGTGTGAATGACACCGAAATGTTTAACGACATTGTAAACGCAATTTTATCCGTAATGGGCGACGATGCCTTGAAAATTATTTTGTACGGTTCAGTTGCAAGGGGCGATAATACTTGGGAATCTGACGTTGATATTGCTGTTCTGACTACGAGATATTACGATTGGGGAGCAAAAAGAAAACTCTACGATGAATTATGGGAATACGATTTGAAATACGATACAATTTTCTCGATTGTTCCTATTCCTGAAGCAACATTCAACGAGCTGAAAGACGAAAAATTGTTTTATCGCAATATCATTAAGGACGGAATAGTTTTATGGACAAGAGACGCCGCTTAGATTTATCGAAATATCGCTTTGAACGTGCAAATAAAGAAGTAAAATCTGCAAAAAATTTGCTTCATTCAGAGGATTTTAATGAACATGCTTCTGTAAGCAGGTCGTATTATGCCATTTTTTATGCTTTATTATCAGTTACGGAACTTGACGGATTTGAATCAGCAAAGCATTCAGGGGTAATTTCATATTTTACTTTTCAGTATCTGAGGACAAAAATATTTGACGGCAAATTATCAAAATTAATTGATTCTGCTTTCAAGTTAAGAAGAAATGCTGATTATGAAGGGTTTTATATCGTAAGCATAAAAGATGCTGAAAAACAAATCAATGACGCTGAAAAAATTATCGCAATACTTCGGCCTTATCTTGAAAAACGCTGGGCTGAAATTGAGAAAGGAGAAATTGAATAACTCATGAAAAATTTTTACATCACAGGAATATTATTAATTATTTTGGGAATTATCACGTTTTTTCACCCTGTCGAAGAATTATTGACGGTCGGATTATTAATCGGAGTTGGCAGTATTATCTCGGCAGTCAATAATTTCACGGGATTTTATTATTTCAGATTTAACAGGTTTTTGGCTCTTGGAATTATTGATTTCATTACCGGCGTGTTAATGATCTGGCAGCCGGGAATCACTGCGTTCTTAATTCCTTTTATGATTGGCTTATGGCTCTTCTCGGCGGGAATGACAAAAATTTGTACTTCGTTTTGGCTCGGAGGTTCAAAGATTCACGGCTGGTGGTTAATGCTGATTAACGGAATTGCTTTAGTGATTTCGTCCCTTGTTGTCTGCGTTTCACCGTTGCTAAGTTCAATTTCAATTATGATGCTGCTTGCCGTAATTTTTATAATTATCGGTGTATTAATAATCTTTGAAGGGCGTATAATGTCCGAGTAAGAAAAATAATTATTAAGGAGATGTTCAAAAATGGAATTTGGAAAAATCGAAGCATTATTGGGTTCTGAAGCTGAGTCTCTCTTGACTCACAAATGCGAAACAATTTCAAAGGATATGCTCTCTCTTCCGGGTGCAGATTTTGTTGATCGTGTCGTAAGTCTTTCAGATCGTCCGATACCTGTTTTACGTTCAATGCAGACTTTATTAAGTCATGGAAGACTGGCTAACACCGGTTACATTTCAATTTTACCCGTTGATCAGGGAATCGAACATTCAGCAGGTGCATCATTCGGCCCCAATCCGATTTATTTTGATCCCGAAAATATTATCAAGCTCGCAATGGAAGCAGGCTGTAACGCAGTTGCTACGACTCTCGGAGTTTTAGGTGCAGTGTCGAGAAAATACGCTCACAAAATTCCTTTCGTTCTCAAAATTAATCACAACGAATTATTGACATATCCGAATCAGTTCGATCAGGTTTTATTTGCGTCAGTCGAACAGGCTTATAATCTCGGAGCTGTTGCAGTAGGTGCTACGGTTTATTTCGGAAGTCCCGAAGCAACACGACAGATTCAGGAAATCTCAAAGGCTTTCCACGAAGCTCATAAAATGGGAATGGCGACAATTTTATGGTGCTATTTGAGAAATTCTGCCTTCAAAGTTAAGAAGGACGACAAAATCGTTGATTATCATGCCTCAGCTGACTTAACAGGACAGGCAAACCATTTGGGAGTTACAATCGAAGCCGACATCATCAAACAAAAACTTCCCGAAAATAACGGCGGTTATCCTGCAATGGGTAAAGGCTACGGAAAGACATCAAAAGAGATGTACGAGAAATTAACGACTGATCACCCGATTGATTTAGCTCGTTATCAGGTTGCAAACTGCTATATGGGTCGTGCAGGATTAATTAATTCGGGCGGTGCTTCAGGCGGTGCAAGTGATTTGAGCGAGGCCGTAAGAACTGCTGTAATTAACAAACGTGCAGGCGGAATGGGATTAATTTTAGGCCGAAAAGCTTTCCAGCGTCCAATGAGTGAAGGCGTTCAGATTATTAATGCCGTTCAAGATGTCTATCTCTGCAAAGAAATCACAGTAGCATAAATTCAAAAATTAACATAAAGAGCATACTCCTTCACGGAATGTGCTCTTTATTTTTTATGTTTGTTACGCTTTAATCATTTCGATTCTTCCGGGATAAGCCTCGATTGCATTTTTGAGAATGTGTAATGCCTTTTCCAAATCTTCTTTCTTGAGAACATAAGCAATTCTCATTTCGTCAAGACCTTTATTTGGATCTGCATAGAATCCGTTGCCCGGAGCTGCCATTGTTGTTTCGCCGTTAATGTCGAAATTCTGAAGCATCCAAATTATGAATTTTTCGGAATTGTCGATCGGGAATTTTACCATTGTGTAAAATGCTCCCTTAGGTTCATGACAGACTGTTCCTTCGATTGCCTTCAAACCTTTGTACAAAACATCACGACGGGTTTTATATTCTTTGTTGACTTCCTGCAAATAACTTTTCGGAGTTTTATACAGTGCTGCTGCTCCGACCTGTTCGACTGCTGAAACGCTTAAACGTCCCTGACATAATTTCATGACTTGGCCGAGAAATTCTTTATTCTTGATTGCGACACAGCCAATTCTCGCACCGCAGGCACTGAATCTCTTTGAAACGCTGTCGATCATGATAACTCTGTCCAAAGCATCTTTAACAGATCCGAAACTCATAAATTCGCCGGTCTCATAAATAAATTCTCTGTAAACTTCGTCGGCAATAATGAAAATGTCATGTTTCTTAGCAAGTCTGCACAACATTTGAACTTCGTCGGGAGTGTAAGATGTTCCCGTCGGGTTGCATGGGTGTGAAACCCAGAACGCACGAGTCTTTGACGTAATTAAACTCTCGATTATCTTTTCGTCAGGCAAATGGAATCCTGTTTCGGCAGTTGTCGGAATCGGTCTTAATTTTGCAAGAGCAAGATTTGCGAACGTGTTGTAATTTGCGTAGAAGGGTTCGGGAACAAGAATTTCATCGCCTGGATCGCATAAAATCATCAACACAAACTGTAACGCTTCACTTCCGCCGCAAGTAACATAAACTTCGTTAGGCTCATAAGGAACTCCCATAGCCTGATAATATCCGCTGATTGCTTCACGTAATTCCGGAATACCCTGTGAAGGCTGATACGCTACCGTTGCAGGGTGAAAGTTTTTAATCGCCTCAAAATATTCTTCGGGAGTCTTAATGTCGGGCTGACCGATGTTGAGGTGATAAACTTTTTTCCCCTTTGCCTTTGCTTCGTCCGCATAAGGAATTAAACGTCTTATCGGCGAAATCTTTAATGCCTGTATTCTGTCTGAAAAGTGCATGAATAATTTTACCTCCTTATTTATTATTTTGCTTTGCCCTGCGATGCAACTGCTGCCTGAGCCTTTGCGATTGCTTCAGCATCTCCGAGATAACGATGTGATTTCGGAGTCATGTCTTCGTTCAACTCGTAAACCAACGGAACGCCCGTAGGAATATTTAACTCAAGAATATCTTTTTCAGAAACGTTATCAAGATATTTGACAAGTGCCCTCAAAGAATTTCCGTGAGCAGCGATGATAATTTTTTTGCCTGATTTAATTTCGGGAACGATTGAATCTTTCCAGAACGGGACAACTCTTGCGACTGTATCAGCAAGACATTCGGTTAATGGCAGTTCATTTTCCGTTAAGCCTGCATATCTCGGATCATGGCCGGGATAACGTTCGTCAGATTTTTCAAGCAACGGGGGCTGAACGTCGTAACTTCTTCGCCAGATTTTGACCTGAGCGTCTCCGTATTTTGCGGCAGTGTCGGCTTTGTTTAATCCCTGTAATGCTCCGTAATGTCTCTCGTTTAATTTCCATGAATGCTGAATCGGAATCCACATTCTGTCCATCTCTTCGAGAACGAGCCAGAGAGTTTTTATCGCACGTTTCAAAACTGAAGTAAAAGCATAATCGAATGCGAAACCTTCAGCCTTTAATAATTTTCCCGCCGAACGAGCTTCTTCAATTCCCTTGTCTGAAAGCGGTACATCTGTCCAGCCTGTGAATCTGTTTTCCTTGTTCCAAGCACTTTCGCCGTGTCGAATTAAAACTATTTGATACATGATTAAATTTTTCCTCCTATGTTAAAAATATTCAAATTAAAATTCTAACGACAGATTAACAGAAAATTTCAATTTTTCAAAGCCCTCTGTTATTGTTTTATAATATCTCAAAATTTAATTAAAGGAGTTTTGTTTATTAATGGACATTGAATATTTGCTCTTCCTTCAAAATTTCCGCATCAGCATTAACGACTCTTTAACACCGTTTGTTGAAGCATTGTCATTTTTCGCAGTACACTATATAGTTTTACTGCCAGTGTTTGTTTATTGGTGCTTGAATAAAAAAAAGGGAATGTTTATTTTGTTTGCTTTCAGAATCGGCACACTGATTAACGCAGCTGTTAAACTTACGGCATGTGTTTATCGCCCTTGGGTAAAAGACCCAAGAATAATTCCGGCAGGAGACGCAATAGCAACGGCAGGGGGATATTCATTTCCCAGCGGTCATACAATGATGTCAACACCGATTTATGGCGGACTTGCAATTTACACGAGAAAAATAAAATGGCTTAGTGCGTTATTTGTGCTTGCGATTTTTGCGACAATGTTTTCGAGAAATTATCTCGGCGTTCATACCCCTCAAGATGTTTTAGTTGGATTTGTTCTTGGAATATTGAGCATTTACATTTCACACAGTATGTTCAAATATTTCAAACGTTATCCCGAAAAAGAAAATAAAATTTTGTTTTTCTGCGTTCTCATTGGCTTGGCTGTTTTTGCTTACATAAATTTGAAGCCTTACCCTATGGATTATGTTGACGGGAAATTATTGGTTGACCCTGACCAAATGACAATAGACGCTTGGGGAGACGTTGGGGGATTTATTGCTTTGACAATAGCTTATTACATCGAAAAGAATTTCATAAAATTTCAGCCTACAGGATTTAATTTCAAAGGCGTTTTATTTAACGTAATCGGATTAATTATTTTAGGACTCATGATTTACGGATTAAAACCAATAATCGTACGTTACACGAATGTACATTGAGGACGTTTATTGCATGAAACAGTGATGACGTTCTTTTTCGTGATAGTTTGGCCGTTAGTGTTGAAAATTTTTTGCAACAATTAAAGGTTAAGGGAAGGGGTTAAATTCTTCCTTTAGCCTCTTCAATTTGACGTTCAACCTGTTCAAAACCTGTCCCGCCGTAAGTGTTTCGTCTTTTAACGCTCTCAAACGGAGACAAAATTTTTAACAGTTCTTCATCTGCTTCAGGAATAAATTTCTTCCATTCCGACAAATTTAGATTTTCAGGTCTCAAATTATTTTCAATGCACCAGCCTACAAATTTTCCGACAATTTCATGAGCTTCTCTGAAAGGTACGCCCCTCATAACTAAAAATTCTGCGATGTCCGTTGCAAGTGAAAATCCCTTATTCAGTCCTGATAATGCGATTTCCTGATTGATTTCGACTTTCGATAATAATTCACTCATGATCTTTATAACGTTTTCGATTGTGTCGAGTGAGTTCCATAATCCCCGCTTATCTTCCTGCAAATCCCTGTTATAAGTCATCGGAAGCCCTTTAAGATTTATTAACAAGTCCATAAAATTTCCGATTACTTGGCCTGTTTTACCTCTTGAAAGTTCGAGAACGTCAGGATTTTTTTTCTGAGGCATCATGCTTGAACCCGTGCAAAATTCGTCAGGCAGTATGACAAAAGCAAATTCTTGAGAGTTCCAAGTTATTAAATCGTTACATAATCGCGAAATATGAATCATTAACATGCTCGCAAAATAATGAAAGTCTGCCATGTAATCACGATTAGCCACAGTGTCTAAACTGTTTCGGGTGGGATTTTTGAATTTCAAAATTTCCGATGTCATTTCACGATTTATTGGGAGTGTCGAACCTGCCAAAGCTCCTGCACCGAGCGGACATTCGTTTAATGATTCAAGTGCAGAATTTAATCTTGTTCTGTCCCTGTAAAAATTCTCAAACCATGCCAGCCAATAATGACCCATTGAAACAGGTTGAGCCTGCTGCATATGAGTGTAACCAGGAATAATTATTTTAAGATGACGTTCTGAATTTGAAATTAAAACTTTTAATAATTCGTTCAACTCTTCACTTAAAATATTTAATCTTTCACGAAGATATAATCTTGTTGTCGTTGCGACTTGATCGTTTCGGCTTCGGGCTGTGTGTAATTTTGATCCCAAAGGCTCAATTTCTGTTAATCTCGCTTCAATGTTCATGTGTACATCTTCGAGGTCTTTTGAAGGCGTAAATTTTCCGTTTTTGATTTCGTCGAGAACTTTTGTTAAACCGTTTTCGATTTTTAATGCTTCGTCAGGTTTCAAAATTCCCGTTTCACCTAACATTTTAACGTGAGCCATACTGCCCTCAATATCACATTCAGCCATTCTCCAGTCAATATCAAGCGATTGCGTAAAATCTTTTACGATTTCGGCCATGCTTTGCTTAAATCTTCCGTGCCACATAAAAATATAAATCTCCTTCTAAATTTTGCTATAATCATAACAAAAATTTTCTGAGGGAGAAGAAACAAAAATTTCTGACCTTAAAGAACGGAGGGTAAATCTAAAATGTATAATCCATCATCAATGAAAGCTGAAGAATTTATAAATCACGAGGAAATTCTCGACACGTTGATTTATGCTGAAGCTCACAAAAACGACAAAAAATTAATTAACTCACTCCTCGAAAAAGCACGTCCAAAATTTAACGAAAAAGGCTGTACGTGTTCGGGATTAAATCATCGTGAAGCGTCCGTTTTGCTCGCATGTGAAGACCCCGAAATAATACAGAAAATTTATGATGTCGCAGAAGAGATAAAACTTGCTTTTTACGGAAATCGAATTGTTTTATTTGCTCCGTTATATCTTTCAAATTATTGCATTAACGGCTGCTTGTATTGTCCTTATCACACGAAAAACAAAACCATAACCCGAAAAAAATTAACTCAGGACGAAATCAAAGCCGAAGTTATTGCGTTGCAGGACATGGGACACAAACGGCTTGCAATCGAAGCAGGGGAAGACCCAGTTAATAATCCCATTGAGTACATTCTTGAAAGCATTAAAACAATTTACAGCGTTCACCACAAAAACGGAGATATTCGCCGAGTCAACGTAAACATTGCTGCAACGACAATCGAAAATTTCAAGAAACTTAAAGATGCAGGAATCGGAACATATATTTTGTTTCAGGAAACTTACAACAAAAAGAGCTACGAATATTTACACCCGACAGGCCCTAAACATGATTATGCTTATCACACAGAAGCTCACGACAGGGCAATGCAGGCAGGAATTGACGATGTAGGACTCGGAGTTTTATTTGGGCTTGAAGGTTACAAATATGAGTTTGCAGGATTGTTAATGCACGCTGAACATTTGGAATCGGTTTTCGGAGTCGGCCCTCACACAATCAGTGTTCCACGTGTTAAACCTGCTGACGATATTAACCCTGACGATTTCAATAATTCAATTCCCGATGAGATTTTCACAAAAATTGCCGCATGTATCAGAGTTTCAGTGCCTTATACGGGAATGATAATTTCGACACGTGAAAATGAAAAAGTCAGAGCGAAAATGCTTCAAGTTGGAATTTCACAAATCAGCGGAGGCTCCAGAACTTCCGTAGGAGGTTACACGACAGAGGAAAGACCTCACGACACAGAACAGTTTGACGTATCAGACCAGAGAACTTTGGACGAAGTTGTATTGTGGCTTATGAAACAAAATCATATTCCTTCATTCTGTACGGCATGTTACAGAGCAGGAAGAACGGGAGACAGGTTTATGAGTTTGTGCAAGAGCGGGCAAATTTTGAACTGCTGCCACCCGAATGCCTTAATGACTTTAACGGAATATCTCGAAGATTACGCCTCGCCTGAGACTAAAAAAATCGGTTATGAAATGATTGAACGTGAATTAATGAGAATACCGAGAGAAAACGTTAGAGAGATTGCACGTGAAAATATTGAGGCCATGAAACATGACAACAAACGTGATTTCAGATTCTAATCTTAACTCTACGCCTTCAGGAGAAAGAATACACATTGCGTTTTTCGGTTTGAGAAATGCGGGAAAATCAAGCCTTGTGAATGCCGTAACGGGTCAGGATTTGTCGGTTGTGTCAGAGATTAAGGGCACAACTACAGATCCCGTTAAAAAAGCTATGGAACTTTTACCGCTTGGGGCAGTCGTGATAATTGATACGCCGGGACTTGATGACGAGGGAACGCTCGGAGAATTGCGGATTAAGCGTGCAATGAATGTTCTGTCGAATTGCGATATTGCGGTTTTAGTTCACGATTCAAATTTTGAAATTTCACAGGCCGAAAAGGATTTAATAAAAATTTTTGACGAGAGAAAATTACCTTACATTATTGCAAATAATAAAATTGACATTAATTCTCACCTCTCTGTCAACAAGTTGACATCTCCCCTCCAGAGGGTAGACAGCCTCTCCGTTAGCGGGGAGGTACCACAGCGTGGCGGAGGGGTTATCAACGTCAGTGCTGTAACTGGCGAAAATATTTACGAACTTAAAGAAAAAATTGCTTCACTCGTAAAAAATAAAAAATCCGAGAAAAAATTAATTTCAGATTTATTAGATCCTGGCGATGTCGTAATTCTTGTCGTCCCTGTTGATAAAGCAGCTCCGAAAGGCCGATTAATTCTCCCTCAACAGCAGACTATACGGGATATTTTAGATTCTCATTGTTCGGCGTTTGTCTGTCAGGATACTGAACTTGAAAAAATTTTGAACTTAATCACTCCTAAAATTGTTGTAACGGATTCGCAGGTTTTCGGAAAAGTTAATAAAATCGTTCCGAAAAATATTTTGCTGACATCATTTTCGATTTTATTCGCAAGATATAAAGGGAATTTGAAAATTTTGGTTGAAGGTGCGGAAAAATTATCGAAGCTGAAAGACAGCGACAAAGTTTTAATTTCCGAAGGCTGCACTCATCATAGGCAATGCGGAGACATAGGAACGGAAAAAATTCCCGAATGGATTAAAAATTTCACAAACTCGACACCTAAATTTGAATTTACATCGGGCGGAGAATTTCCAGATGTTGAGAGGCTGAAAGAATTTTCGCTGATAATTCATTGCGGAGGCTGTATGTTAAACGAACAGGAAATGCAATCGAGAATTAATCGGGCAAAAACTTCGGGCGTTCCAATCGTGAATTATGGAATTGCAATAGCCAATATGCACGGAATTTTGAAAAGGAGTTTGGAGCCGTTTATAATAAACGAAGAAGGAGGAAGTTTTTTATGAGAAAGTTTTTTGCTGCGATGTTATTAACAATTTTATTTTCGTCAGTGTCATATGGGGCAGTTTCGCAGGATATTTACGTCAGACAGGATATTTTTGACGCAAAAATGGAAGCATTATTCGAGAGACTTCACTGGGATAACACAATGTTGAACGACAGAATGGACGATTTGTTTATGGCATCTTATTTATTGCCCATAACGATAGTACTTGTTGTAATTTTCTCGTTTGTAAAAGATTTTTTCCAGGCACGTGAAGAACGCAGAAAAAACACACCTTCATTTACTCTTGAAGATGTTGAAAAATTAATTGATTCAAAACTCTCTAAACTTTCACGAACATAAATAAAAATGCCTCAAAATAATTTCACCCGGCTTGTCAGGGAAATATTTTTGTCGTTTCCGGTTAAAATGCCGCTGATTATTTCCCTGATTTTAATTTCCGCCGTAATTAACACTTTCCCTTCGATATTCATTCAAAAAATTATTGCCTTAATCGAATTTAACTCGCTTTCATGGCCGGATTTAAGAATCAAAATCATAAATTTATTATTAATCCTGTTCGGGTTTTATGTGCTTTCATTGGGTGCAACGGTGATAATAGGTTTTTTGGGGGCTGAAATAACGCAGGGAACTTTGCTAAATCTTCGTAAAAAAATGTTCTCGAAAATGCAGAAACTTCCGCTAAAATTTTTCGATTCTCAAACTCACGGGGATATTATGAGCCGTTATACAAATGATGTCGATTCTCTTCGTCAAATGATTGCTCAAGGCATTCCTCAACTCATCACCGCCGTAATAACTGATTTTGCGATTGTGTCAATAATGCTTTACTTTTCGTTTTGGCTTTCAATACTCACAATCACGGGAATTTTTGTAATGTTGAAGATTACAAAGAAAATCGGCAGAAAATCATCGCGGAATTTCAGGGGACAATTAAAAAATACGGGAATTATCGAAGGTTTCGCAGAGGAAATTATACACGGTCAAAAAGTCGTTAAAGTCTTTTGCCGGGAAAATGAAAGCATTAACAAATTTGAAAAATTAAATCTCGAATTATTCACCCAATCCGAAAAAGCTCATAAACGTGCTAACACTTTGGGGCCAATCTTAAATAACGTCGGAAATATTTTATATGTTTTAACGGCCTTGTCGGGAGGAATTTTAATTATTTCGGGCGTTAAAAATTTAAGTTTTTCGGGTCTGCCTATGAGTATCAGCGTCGTAATTCCATTTTTGAACATGACTAAACAGCTTGCAATGAGCATAAATCATTTATCAATGCAAATACATTCCATAATTTCAGGACTTGCAGGAACAGGGAGAATTTTTGCGGTGATTGATTCTGAAGTCGAAAACGATAACGGAAAAATCGAAATCTCCCGTAAAAACGGCAGCATAGAAATTTCAAATGTCAGTTTCGGTTATGATTCAGAAATTAAAATCCTTCACAACATAAATTTAACTGCTAAGCCCGGACAGAAAACCGCTTTAGTAGGTTCAACAGGTGCAGGGAAAACGACAATAGCAAATTTGATTCCGAGATTTTACGATGTCAACGAGGGCAGAATTTTTTACGACGGAATTAATATTAACGACATCACAAAATCATCTCTGCGAAAAAATTTAGGGATTGTCTTGCAGGATACAAATTTATTCACTGGAACTGTAATTGAAAATATACGTTACGGAAATTTGAACGCAACTGACGAAGACTGCATTAATGCCGCTAAATTAGTTTATGCTCACGATTTTATAATGAGACTTCCCGAAGGTTACGAGACTTTTTTAGTTAATGGCGGTGAAAATTTAAGTCAGGGAGAACGTCAATTAATTTCAATCGCTCGTGCAGCCGTTGCAAATCCTGCCGTAATGATTTTAGACGAAGCGACATCATCAATCGACACCCGAACCGAAGCACACGTTCAAAAGGGCATGGACGCATTAATGAAGGGCAGAACGGTTTTTGTAATCGCACACAGATTATCGACAGTCAGAAATTCAGATTTAATTCTTGTTATGGAACACGGCGAAATTATCGAACGTGGAACTCATGAGGAATTAATTTCACAAAAGGGAAGATATTACAAATTATATACGGAACCCCTCCGTCAATCTTAAATTGACACCTCCCCGTAAACGGAGAGGCAGAGTCTCCCATTGCTAAGGGGAGATGTCAACTTGTTGACAGAGAGGTTTATTTTTCGTTAGCAGCGTTTTTGCCCGCAATTCTTCCGAATACTACGCCGTCTGTTAAAGCATTTCCGCCGACTCTGTTTGAACCGTGAATGCCTCCTGTAACCTCTCCGCAGGCATAAAGTCCGGGAATTACTTTTCCGTCAGTTCCGATTACTTGAGCTTCAGTGTTAATTTTCAATCCGCCCATTGTGTGGTGAATTGTCGGTGATAACGGTACACAATAGAAAGGTGCTTTGCCGATTTTCAATTCCAATTCGTCTTTCTCAAAATCAGTGTCTTTACCTTTTTCGACAAGTTCATTGTAATGTTTTACGGTTTCCTTTAAGCCTTCGGGGTTAATTCCTGCCTGTTTCGCTAAATCTTC
>JAFSKE010000007.1 GCA_017449135.1 Synergistaceae bacterium | reverse complement strand
GGATCTGCGTGCCATACATATTCATATTCGGTTACTTTCTCTCCGTTAATTTCTGCGTCTGAACCGTTTAATGTAATTTCGATTATGTTGTCGGAGCTTAAAATACTGTCAATGGCGACAACTGACGAATTTTGTACCGTATTATCATTTGATGTCGGAGCAGCTTCAATCGTTAAACTTCTGTAACGCAGCAATCTCCCGCCTGAATATTTCACGGAGCCTCCGGTTTTCCAAATATCATTTCCGTTATTATCAAATCCGCCCGCAGGATTATAAGCGAATACGACTTCATTTGTTGAAGAGTTTACAACAACAAGAGTCTGATCGATTGAAAGTGCATCGCTGAAACCGAGATTCAAAGTTGCCTGAGACGATGCCGAGCCGGTATTTGCAACAAAATATCTTGCGTTCCCAATGTCAGTTAAAGTTGACCCCGTGTAAATTTTATAACTTTTGTAAAGTTCTAAAGCCGGTGATGTCAGTGTAGCAACCTGTTTAATCTCATAACTGTTTGTTACAGGCGACGACGGAGATCTATCTTCAGCCCCGCAGCCGAAAATTAAAAACACAATCAAAGGCATTAAAACAAAATAAAATTTCTTCATAATCAACAAATTACCCTTTCATAAATTAATTTGATGTGCTTACATCGTTAGAAATTCCCGAAAAATTATTGACTCTGTGTTCAAGATAAAAAGTATTCCCTGAAGGTGAAGCGTTTATCCTTGAGCCTTCGTCATCTTTTTCAAGTTTTTTGTCTGTTGTGTCATCAAAATAAATCTCAAGAACTACAATTCCCTTTGAGTTCGGCAATGTTACAGCCTGCATCAGAGAATCGACTTCGACATCATCGCTTGTAATTGTGTTTGTGTTGCTTGAATTTTTGCTGTCGTTTTCATTATTTTGAGAGGCAGGTATTGAGTTATCAGAGTTATTTGATTTTTCATCATAAGCCGAGTGTTTATAAATCGACTGCACTGAATTAGACATGTGAACTCCCAATTCTGCATTGATAGGGCCGTCTTTTGAATTTAATTCGCTGCTGTCCTGAGCAGATATGATATTGAGATATGAAGCATCATTGAAAATTACATAGCCCTTTGATGCAATTCCGTTTCCGTATTTTGATGTTACGCTCAATAATCCTCCGTTCATAGTGAAAACAGAAGTGTAATCCTCATTAACATTAACTCCGTTATCTTCGGCAACAACTTTTATTGTTCCGCTGTCAACTAACATGTGCATATCGGAAGTTAATCCGGCATAATTGCCCGTTACATTCAGAGTTCCACCCGAAGCCTCTGCGTCAAGTCCCAAAGCTATCGAAGTTCCGGAATGAAGAGCTCCATCAAATTTGCAAGCCTTAACCTGTGCATTGATATATTTTCCTAAATCTGAACTTGTGTAATCGCTGTGAAGTTTAGGATTATTGATTCTTGCAACATTAGTCCCTGTTAAATTATTAACGCTTCCGTCGGCAAATGCAACAACTGCTCCGGCATAAACTCCGTCATTGTCGAGAAGATGATTCGCAACATCAAACGATCCCGCATTCTCAACAGCTTCCGAATCGCTTGGCCCGCACTCATAAACTTTGTTAAAAAGCAAAGCAGGTGCAACGGTACAATGTATGTCTACGTTATCGAAAATTAATGTAACCTTTGCAGTAGGATCTTTCTTTGTTGCCATTCTTGTATTTACGGTATTGTCGGGAATGTCAACCATGATTTGACCTTTCCAAGAACCTGTTAATTTGTATGTTCCCTCTTTTGAAATATGCAGAACGGGATTTCGATACGCTTCACTTTGGGAGTGAGTCATTTCTGATATAACGCTTTCAAAGTCGTTGCTTTCAAATAAATTTTTAGGCAATGCGGCGATTACATAATCATTGTCATCATAATATTCGTTTTCCTCATCGTCATTGACTCCTGAATCGTAATAAGCTACGTACATTTCTTCATTGTCGTAAGCATCTTTGGGGAGCGTCTGAGATTCTAAAAATGGAAGCGTGTTCGGGACATATCTAATGTCATGAGCAACATAAACTCCCTCATTTTCGCTGACGTTTGCAATTAATTCGTTTTCGTCTGTGTATTCAGTTCCTTCGTTGTCAGTCCAATATTCTCCGGCTTGGCTTGAATCAATGTGCCAGACAAAATCATTTTGAGGGACATTTCCATCGCCAATTCCCGATAATGTTGCAGTACCGTCCGTTTTAAGATTAATAACAATTATTTCGTCATCAGACAAGATTGTAGGAATGAAACTTGAATTTATTTTGTTCGTGAGTCCTTCGGAAAAATTCAAAGAACCGTAATACATTAGCTGCGGAGTTTTATTTTTGTAGCCGGTGTATGACATTGCGTTTGTCGTTGTCGTACCTTCAGTTTCAGTGTCAGAATTTGAAATCGAATTAACAAAACTTCCTTCGCCCGAAGGATTATAACCGAAAACAACATTTCCGTTGCTTGAATCAACAATTACGAATGCGTCATTGCTGAAAGGTTTTTGAAATTCGAGATTCATAACGACTCTGCCATCGCTGTTATCAGTAACATCATTAACATAATATCTGTAATTTTGAGTCATTCCGGAACTGTACGGAACAGCATCTTTGTAAATCCAATAACTTTTACCCCTTTCAAGAGCCGAAGAACTTATCGCAATAGCCGAATGAGTCTCCTGTCCTGAACCTCCGTCGCCGTGATTCCAAATCTTACAACCTGATAACGGGAGAATCATCACGGCCATAATTAGGAAATAAATCAATGTTGAAAACTTTTTCACAAAATTCAGCCTCCCTGATAAAAATTAAGATAAAATCATTTTTCAAGCGAAATTTTAGCATATATTTTTTCGGTTGGATTAGCAGTATAATAAATTTCACAAATGGAGGAGATTTTTTATGCCGACAAAACACAGTAATACTATTATCATGATTGAAGGGGCTTTGTGCATTGCTCTTGCGGTCGTGCTTTCGAGATTTGATCTTTTCAGAATGCCTCAGGGCGGAACAGTTGACTTTGAACTTGTACCGTTAATAATTTTGACTTATCGAAGAGGTTTCAAGTGGGGATTTATAACAGGTGCGTTATTCGGGGTTTTGAGGGCTTTACTCGGCGGATATATTTTGAATGCTGCACAATTTATTCTGGATTATCCTTTAGCGTTTGCCTGTGTAGGTTTGAGTGCGAGTCACCCTAAAATAATCGGAATAATTTTAGCGTATATGTGTCAGACATTATGCAGCGTTTTATCAGGTGTAATATTTTTTGCCGAATATGCTCCCAAAAGTCAAAATGTTTGGGCTTATTCATTCTTTTATAATGCTCCGGTTATAGGCATTAAATATTTGATTTCGTTCATAATGGCATTAATTTTATGGAAGGCTCTGGAGAGAGAATTACCCGTGAGATAGTTATTGCAGGTGTTTCGAGCAGTTCTGGAAAAACTTTAATTTCATGCGGACTGCTCAGGGCATTTTCACGACGAGGCTTAAAAATTTGTGCTTATAAGACCGGAGCTGATTATATCGACACGGAATATTTGAGGCGTTCGGGAAATTGTGAGGCTTATAATCTCGACACTTGGTTAATGAATGAAAATTCTGTTCTTGAACTTTTCAATCAGACTTCAAAAGACAAAGACATAATTTTAATCGAAGGAGCTATGGGACTTTATGACGGAGGTAATCACAGCACAGCAGCAATAGCAAAATTATTAAACGTTCCCGTAATTCTCGTTATTAACGTAAAATCTTTGGGGGAAAGTGCCGCAGCAATAATTTCGGGATTTCGTGATTATGACAAAGAAATTAAAATCGCAGGAGTTATATTAAATTTTGTCGGTTCAGATTCTCATGAAAAAATAATAATTCAGGAACTGAATAAAATTAACGTAAAAATCTTCGGGGTTTTGAGGCGTGATGAAAAATTGAAAATTCCCGAAAGACATTTGGGTTTACTGCCATTCAGCGAAAACGAAAAATTTAATTCTGATTTTGATATTGAAAAATATGTCGATGTTGAAGGAATAATAAAATCAGCCTCTACGTGTGCAGCTTCTTTGCTTGCGGGAAGGAGAACCGTTTGCGGTGGAAGGGTTATCGCCATTGCAAAAGATGAAGCCTTTACGTTTTATTATCCCGAAAGTCTCGAAGCCCTAAAAAATTTCGGTGCTGAATTAAAATATTTCAGTCCGATACACGATAACAAGATTCCTGATTCTGATATTTGCATTTTCGGCGGAGGATTCCCTGAAGTTTTTGCACGTGAATTATCCGAAAATATTTCAATGCTTGAAAACGTAAAAAATTACAACGGAAAAATTTTAGCTGAATGCGGAGGCTTAATGTAT
>JAFSKE010000076.1 GCA_017449135.1 Synergistaceae bacterium | reverse complement strand
AACGCAAAATTAATCGAAAAGGTTAAAACTCACGAATTTCAAAGACTACACCCTTTTGAAGCATTGAAAGAAGGACGGAAATTATTATCGCTCCTCGACATCAATACAATCTGGGACGCAACACACAAAACAAATATTTTTCCGATTAAGGGCAAAATTCCAGAACATAAAGCGAAATTATTAAAACGGATTGACGATGTAATTTCCGAAATTGAATCACAGGATTTGAAACAATACGAATTAAAACGCTGGAAAAAATGGGGAACAGAATAATAAACTTCCCGCCGCCCTACGAATCCAGATTTATAAAAACAAATTTGAACCTGCAAAGGTCTAAATCTTTTTCGTTCACAATGTCAGCGTCGATATAAAAAATCCTTCGTCCTGCTTTGCGAACTTTTGCCGTACAAATTAATTTTTGAGCGTCCCTTGAGCCTCTTAAATAGTCAACATGTCCGTTGACTGTAACTCCGTTTCCTCCAGCACTCAAGAAAGCAATTCCCGCCGTGTCGTCAGCCATTGTAAATAAAACTCCGCCATAAGGAATCCCGTAAGGATTAAAATGTTCTTCGCTCAAATTTAATTCACTTACAGCTATTCCGTCCTCAATTTTTATAAATCTGAAACCTGTTTTGTGTTCGATGTCGTTCTTTAACTTGTTTAATGCCTCGTAGTTAATTTTAATTTCGTTGTTTTCGGCCATGAATAAAAGTAAACTCCTTTATATTTTTATGTTTAGAATTATACACGATTTGACAAAAACGAATGCGGAGTGTAAAATTTCCGACCGTTGGCAAAAATGAATTAGAAAATTAATAATTTACAGACAATTTTACAACGAAGGTGTTAATTTAATTATGGCAGACAGAATAGTAGACGGAAGAAGAAGATCGGACAATTTGATACTCGATACCGCATTAAGAGATTTTTACGGAGCGGCAGACGAGATGCACCTTGACGAAGGATTGATTTCAATTCTGAGTTATCCCGAAAGACGCGTAGATGTTTCAGTGCCTGTTGAAATGGAAGACGGACATGTCAAAGTTTTCAAGGGCTACAGAGTTCAACACTCAACAGCTTTAGGCCCTTCAAAGGGAGGTATTCGTTACTCTGCAGATGTTACAGGTGCAGACTGCGAGGGACTTGCAATGTTGATGACGTGGAAATGTTCGCTCGGCGGTATTCCTTACGGCGGAGGAAAAGGCGGAATTTGCTGCGACCCTACGGCTTTAACAATGCGTGAGAAGGAAAGAATGTCAAGAACTTTCGGAGCAAGAATCGCACCTATCATCGGACGTTGGAATGACGTTCCAGCCCCTGACATGTACACCGGCGGTCAGGAAATGGTTTGGATCATGGACACGATCTGCAAAATGGTAGGACATTTTGAGCCTGCAATGTTGACGGGAAAACCTGTTGACTATTGGGGAGCAAAAGGACGAACCGAAGCAACCGGACGAGGACTCGCAACCTGCGGACTTGAATTAATGAAGTTAAAGGGACTCGATCCTTCAAAAATGAAAATCGCCGTTCAAGGTTTCGGAAATGTCGGAAGCTACACAGCATTATTATTGAAGCAGGCAGGAGCTACGATTGTTGCAATAAGCGACACAACAGGAACTTACTATAATCCTAACGGAATTAATGTTGAGAAAGCATTTGAATATCTTGACAGAGACGCAAAGAAGAGAGGCCGTAAACTTTCCGGATTTGAGAAAGAAGGCTGTGAAAAACTTGACAGCGTAAACGATGCCTTATTTGTTGACTGCGATTTCCTTTTCCCTTGTGCAGTACAGGGCGTAATCAACGAAAATTCAGCTAACAAAGTCAAAGCAAAATACGTCATCGAAGGTGCAAACAGTCCCACGACTCCCGAAGGCGAAATAATTTTGAATGACGCAGGAAAAATTGTTGTCCCTGATTTCTTGGCTAATGCGGGTGGTGTTATCGGATCATACTTTGAATGGGCTCAAAACTTGCAGGGATTCTCATGGACTGAAGAAGATTACAACAAGCGTCTTGTTTCACTCATGGCCGAAAACTTTAACAAAGTCTGGGCATATGCAATGGACAAGAAAGTTACGATGAGACGTTCAGCTTACATTGCGGCGATTAAGAGAGTTTCGGATATTGTCGCATTAAGAGGAGTTTATTTGTAGGAGGCAAATTATGAGGTTGTAAATTCAAGAAATTTTTTCGCAGCTCTTGAAAATACAGCCTCCTTTTTCCACGCTAAAACCAATTTCGCTTTTAATTCAGGTTTCAAAGGTACAAACTTTAATTCGCTTTCTCCAGTCAAATTTGCAATTCCTTCAATCGTTACTAAAATTCCCAATTTCTCACGTACCATTATTGAGGCGTTAAACATTAAATTATGAGTCCCGATTATGTTTAATTCGTTTATCGAGTAGCCGAGCCATTCCGAAAATTCGCCGTGTGTTTTTGCCTGATGTGAAAATAATAATTCCCGTTCCCGCAAATCTTCAGGCACTATAAATTTTTTTCCTGAAAACTCATCGTCTTTTCGCATTATCACTCCCCATTTATCAGAATACGGCAATGTTACGAAATCATATTTTTTCAAATTCACTTTGCCTACAAAAATTCCGAAATCTATTAATCCCCTGTCCAGCTTGTCCGTAATATCTTCTGAATCGCCGCTAATCATTCTAAATTTAATTCGGTTATGCTGCTCTCGTAATTTTTTTAGGATTTTTGCTACGTATTTTATTCCGTCAGTCTCGCCGGCTCCAATATAAATTGTCCCGTTGATGTTCTGTTCCGAAAATTCAAGCCTGATTTTCTCCTCAAGTTCCGAAATCTCTTCAGCTCTCTTCCTCAACAAAATTCCGTCCTCTGTCAATCTTATCCCGTAATTCTCACGAATATATAATTTTTTTCCAAGTTCCTCCTCAAGCTGTAAAATCTGTCTTGAAAGTGTTGGCTGTGTAATGTGTAATTTTTCGGCGGCTTTAGTAATGCTCTCTTCGTTTGCAATCTCAATAAAATATTTCAACGTTCTTAATTCCATTCTCATACCTCAGATATAAATTTTATGAATAACTGATTTAATATTATAAGCATTAGACATTTTTATTTTTCAATGCAATAATTTTTATAAATTAAATGCAAAGGAGAATTTTATAATTATGTTAAAAGTTTTAGCGGCAGTTTCATTAATTTTGAGTTTGGCATCAATGTCAACGGCACTCGAAAATGACACAAGAGTTTTCAAGATTTACCCCGATATAAAAGTTGAAAAAGCACATTTCCATAATCGTTACGGAATTGATTTAACGGGCGATTTATATTTACCGAAGGATTTTGACGCAAACAAAAAATATTCTGCTATAGCAGTTGCAGGGCCTTTCGGAGCAGTTAAAGAACAGGTTTCGGGATTATACGCTCAAGAAATGGCAAAATTCGGTTATGTTGCATTAGCTTTTGATCCTTCGTTTACAGGTGAGAGCGGCGGTGCAGTCCGTGATCTTCCTTCACCCGAAATTAACACAGAAGATTTTTCAGCGGCAGTTGATTTTCTTTCAGTTCAAAAATTTGTAGATCCCGAAAAAATCGGAATCATAGGTGTATGCGGCTGGGGCGGAATTGGTTTGAATGCTGCGATAGCCGACACAAGAATCAAAGCGACAGTTGCTTCAACAATGTATGATCTGTCGAGAGTTGCTGCGAACGGATATTTTGATGCTGACAACAGCCCCGAAAAACGTATTGCTGCGAGAAAACTTTTGAACAAACAAAGAATTGAAGATTACAAAAACGGAACTTATGCAAAGGCCGGTGGAGTTGTTGACCCGTTACCCGAAGATGCACCGCAGTTTGTAAAAGATTATTACGCCTACTACAAAACACCGAGAGGCTATCACAAAAATTCCGTCAATTCCAATGCAGGCTGGACAGTTACATCAAGTCTCGCAATGGTAAATATGCCGATGCTTGCTTATGTCGGAGAAATCGAAAATCCTGTTTTGCTTGTTCACGGCGAAAAAGCACATTCAAGATATTTCAGCGAAGATGTTTTCAAGAAGTTAAAAGGCGACAACAAAGAATTAGTTATCGTTCCTGACGCTTCACACACTGATTTATACGACAACATGGAAAAAATCCCGTTTGAGAAAATCAAGACATTCTTTGACAAATATTTGAAATAAGAATTAAATATCGCTGCCCCGTGAAAATTTTTTTGCGGGGTTTATTTTTTATTCACAGGAGAAATTGAATTTGAAAATTAAAGCGGTTTTCCTTGCTCTTATTGCTGCCGTATTTTTTGCGTTAAATGTTCCCTTCTCGAAAATTCTTTTAGATAATGTCGAACCTACTTTTATGGCGGGATTTCTTTATCTCGGAGCAGGCGTGGAAATGTCTCTTAGGAAATTTTGAGATCGTCGCAACAACAATATTTGCATTTCTGTTTTT
>JAFSKE010000075.1 GCA_017449135.1 Synergistaceae bacterium | reverse complement strand
TCTAAAATCATTTGCTTAATCCAAGTCATAAGATTGTATTTATTTCCAATGTAACGACGATTATTTATACTAAAATTCATTTATTTAACACCTCCTTAATTTATTTTATCAAAAACTAATAATTTTATCTCTTCAACTTTGCGATTTTATTTTCCCAGCCGCTCCTTCTAACATGAATTAGCATCAACGTACAGCACACTATCCAGCCCAATGGATAACCGAATGCAATTACGTAAACTGAATTAATTACTCTCGAAATCACAAACAAATAAATCTGTCGGAATAAAACAAAACTCCCAAGCATTAATAACATTGGTGTCCGAGAATCCCCGACTCCCCTCAAAGCTCCTGCGTGAAGCTGATTAATTACGTTGAAGGGATCGAAAACGGTATTGAATCTCAAAAACAAAACTGCAAAATATAAAACCTGTGTGTCCTGATTAAATAATGATGCTACGAATGGTGCTGAAATATATAAAATTGCAATTATTGTCGCTGAAATCGAAAGTGAAATTTTTATTGCTTCCTTAACACCTTTGTGAATCCTGTCGGGTTTTCCTGCACCTGCGTTTTGCCCGACAAAAGTTGTGATTGACATTGCCATGCTTTGAGACGTTAAATTAACGAATGCGTCAACACGTGCATAAATTCCCCAGCCCGCCGTACATGCCGCCCCGAAAGCGTTTACATAAGCCTGAACGAAAACATTTGAAAATGATGTCAGAGCTAATTGAAACCCCGCAGGAAATCCGATTCTGATTATTCGCCCTAAAATTTCGGAATCGATTTTCATTTCGTGAAATCTCAAACTGTGAGGCTCATTGCTGCGAAACAATCTGTAAAAAATCATAAGCCCTGAAATTAATTGTGCAAGTATCGTAGCATATGCAACACCCGCAACACCTGACTCAAACTTTATGACGAATAACAAATCTAAAATTATATTTAATATCGACGCAAAAATTAAATAATACAAAGGCCGTTTTGAATCTCCGACAGCTCTAAGAATTGCACTTCCCATGTTATATAACATCGTTCCGCCGAGACCGAGTGAAAAAATCTGCAAATAAACAACTGCTTCACGGAATACACTTTCGGGAGTGTTCATGATTCTTAATAATCCCGGTGTCGAATAATATCCGATTGCCGAAATTATTAACGCCATTATTATTGTCGAAACTACAGCGGTGTGAGTCGATTTTCTTAAATTCGGAATGTCTTTAGCTCCGAAGTATTGAGAAATTACAACGCCTGCTCCCATTGCAAGACCTATGAATAATCCCAACAAAGTTAAAACTATAGGCATTGTCGAAGTTACAGCTCCCAAAGCGTCTGCACCTACAAAATTTCCTACGACTATGCTGTCAACTGTGTTATAAAACTGTTGAAAAATATTTCCCATTAAGAGAGGAAAGGCAAACCCGATTAAATGTTTCCAGATTACGCCTTCTGTCATATCACGGGTAGTTTTTTTTGTTTTAATTTTAATAGTGGACGACATTTTCGGAGCCTCTTATGCGATTTATGATTTTCTCGGCCTCAGGTGAAGTAAAAAATTTGTAAGTCGATTCGGGAACAAGATTTTTAATTTTTTCGATTTCATTATTCTTTATTGCCTGTCGGACATTTGAAGCACTGATTGCCTCTCCGTTTACGGTGAAGTGGCCTGAAAGGTCGGAGGAAGCAACAACAGTTTTTCTCGGAACAATGACACAGTTAATATTATGTTCGGGAAGTTTCGTTGACATTATGCGGTTATAAATTCCCGTTACAAGGCTTTTAGGTTCTTCGCCGACATAACGTGAATTAATCCCTAAAGTTTTTGCGATCTTAACAAAAATACTTAAATCCAAATTTGCATGACTTTCAATAACTGCACTGTCATCTTTTTGAAAATAGCTTGGGAATGTTGCAGAACTGATTATGTAATCGCCCGTTTCATGATAAATTAAATTTTTCAAATGCGATGTGCCTTCGATTACAAGTTTTTTTCTGACATCAAAAGGAACTAACGACATATCCTCGCTGACAATAAAAACGTGAACAAAATCATTTTCCCTCGAAGCCTTTTCGACTAAATACAAATGTCCGAGAGTAAAAGGATTTGCGTTTAAGACCAGTGCAGCAATTTTTTCGCCGTCAACTTTTGTTTTTGAAAGTTCTGTTAAATAGTCATTGAAACCCTTTTTTCTATTTTCCATAAAAACAATTTGATTTTCGACTCTGACGATTTCGTAAAAACCTAAATCACCGAAAAATTTTGCTGAATTGCATTTCGTGTATAAAAACAAATGAAAGATTTTCCGTTCGTATTCATATTGAATTAAGTGAGAAACGATTTCGTTCATTAAACCTTCGCCCTGATGTTCATGACTTACGGCCATACATCGCAAAGTATTTCCGAAACAGCTTCCCGTCGCAATAACTTTATAATCTTCGTCATAAACTGCACATGTGTAATCAAGATTTTTATCACGCCTGATACCTTCGGATTGTAATAATTTTTCGATTTCAGAATTTGCCCGCTTGTCTGATTTATAAACCTTTGAAACTGACATTAAAAAAAACACCTCCGTAACGTTATGGAAAATTTTAAGTTTTGTGTTATAATTTCGCAAGTTCAACGGAGAATTGGCCGAGCGGTCGATGGCGGTTGACTTGAAATCAATTGAGGTGCAAGCCTCCGGGGGTTCGAATCCTCCATTCTCCGCCAAAATTTTACTTTTCATATTAAAATATCACGGGAAAAATTTTTTTTTAAGAGGAGTTTTTGAATAAATGAATTTCAAATATCGTGCAAGGGCTTCATCGGGCGATATTCACGAAGGGATTGTCCAAGCTGAAGATCAAAGCGGTGCATTGCATCAACTTCGAGGCACAGGGTATTTAGTCATAAGTTTAACGCCTATTGGAGATGCTAAAACCAAAAAGACAAAATCGAAAGACACTTCGCAGGAATCTCCGGAATTATCTTTTACTTCGCTTTCAAAGTCTTCAAGTTCCGGCAAAAAGTCATTCAAATCACTTTTAAGCATGGACTTAGGAGCATTATTGAGCGGCGGGAGAGTTCCATTGAAAAATTTAATGGTGTTCTTTCGTCAGCTTGCAACAATGGAAAATGCGGGATTGAGTTTAGCTACTTCGCTTGACGTTATAGCGGACGGAGAAAAAAATTATTCTCTGAGAAAAGCATTAAACGACATCAAGAGCAGACTCGACAGAGGTATTCCGTTAAGTGAAGCAATGAAATCTCAAAAAGCATTTAATCCGTTATTAATTGCACTCGTTCAATCAGGTGAAGAGGGAGGACTCTTGGGGCCTGCATTGGATCAGGGAGCTATATTGCTTGAGAAGCAGCAGCAGTTACGAAGCAAAATCCGAAGTGCAATGTTTTATCCTTCGTTCATAATGATTTTTGCGGTGGCGATTTTGATATTTTTCTTTTTGTTCTTAGTGCCGAAATTCGAGGAAACTTTTTCAGCTTTGAACATTGAACTTCCGCAAATTACTTTAACGATGTTCGGAATAGGCAAATGGTTTTCTGAAAATTGGCCTTACGTTGCGGGCGGTGTAGTTGCGATAATTTTGTTATTCTCATTTCTTGCGAGATACAAAACTACGAAAAAAGTTATGGACAAAATAAAATTAAAACTTCCCGTCATTAAAGATCTTTCATTGAAGGCATCAATGGCACGATCAAGCAGAACATTATCGGCTTTGACATCTGCGGGTGTTCCAATCGTTCGAGGGGTTGAAATGGCGGAAGGAACGGCAGACAATGAAGTTGTTAAAGACGGCTACGAGGAATTGAGAAAAAGTATAACGAGAGGAATTTCGTTAGGGGACGCAGCTAAAAATGCAAAAATTTTCCCTGTTCTTGTCTCTCAAATGATGAGAATCGGCGAAGAAACGGGACATCTTGACAGTATGCTTGAACGTGTTGCAGCATGGTACGATCAGGAACTTGACGAACAGATTAAAGCGACAGTTTCATTAATGGAACCCGTGATGATTGTTTTCGTCGGAATAATCATTGCAATAATTGCGACATCGATTTTTGCACC
>JAFSKE010000074.1 GCA_017449135.1 Synergistaceae bacterium | reverse complement strand
GGAGAGCGTTGAAGGAATGAATTTTGCGAACGGAACTTTGACGGTAAAATCAACTGCACAGGTAAACGAATACAGCGTGAAAGTTACGGCGACAGTTTCAAGCGGTGATGTAACTGCGTCTGCTGACAAAACCGTGAGCATTAAAGTGAATGCAGCCCCGACTCCCGATCCTGACCCTGACCCCGATCCCGATCCTGATCCGAATCCCGATCCCGACCCTGACCCAGCCTCTGGAAGCCCGGCTAAAACACCCGAAGAAACAAAAACGGATACGAATCCTTCAACGACTCCGACAACTGACTCTGATGACCCCAAGCCTTCGCCTGACTACGAGCCCGAACCTGAAATCAAAGAATCCTACACGGAGCAGGAAATTTTGAATTTGAAACCCGAACAGAAAGCAAAAATCACAACTTTGAAAATTACAAGCACGGTTTCAAATCTCGCCGAAGACCTGAAAAACTTTACAACGCTTGTATCTTTGGATTTGTCGGAAACGGTTTTAACGGAGGAAAACATTGATTTCAATACACTGCCGAAAACGATAACGACGGTGAAAATCTCGAACAATGGGACAGTCAAAAATATTTCATTGAAGGGCAGCAACGTGAAAGATTTTGATGCAAAGGGCTGTGAAAATCTTGAGAGTCTTGACGTTGAAGGGAACACGCAGATTTTGTCCTTAGATGTCAGCAACAGTCAGAATTTGAAATCGATGAACGTGAAAAACTGTGCAAACCTTCAAAATCTGATATTTGATAACTGTAGTTTTGACGAAAAAATGTTTAATGTTGAAGGCTGTACAAACTTGAAAAAACTTTCATTCAAGAGGAATCGTTTTTTGAGATTTGACTGGACGAATACACTGCTCCCGAATCTTTCAATACTTGAATGTGAAGGACAGAGGGAAAGAGTTTCGACAATCCCTGCGATATTCAACATATCAATATTTTTCACGTTGAACAGAATTTCCGCATCGGCAGAGGGCGACACATCATATTTTGCGAATTTGACGGACATAAAAGCCAAAGATGCGAACGGGAACGAAATATTACCGGAATCTTACGATAAAGAGACGGGGGAAATAAAATTCAGTTCACCTGTTTCCGAAGTTACATACAATTACATAACGGGCTTCAACGATGTAAAAATGGACGTAACGATTTCGGCAGGATCCGTTACTCCGATTATTGGAAGCAGCGGAGGAGGCTGTAATTTAGGATTTGGAGCGATGATTTTGTTTGCAGCAGGATTGATGATGTTGAAAAGCAAGAATTAAATTCAAATGAATTTATTTATGAGAAACATAAAATAAAATAGGGGAGTAAATCCCCTATTTATTTTTTCTTCGCAGGAATAGGACAGCCCCGCAGATAATCATTCCGAAAACTCCAACGTTACATCCTCCTGACGAATTTTGTTCATTATTGCCATCGTTTTCATTTTCAGAACTTGCCATAATATTAATCTCATTGGTCTTAAATTCGCGTCCATTTGAATTAGCTTTTGCTTGGACAGTAAATTCACCTTGGACTAAATCAGATGACAGTGTGAACGTTCCCTTGTCCGAAATTTCGACATTTTCGACAACCTCATCATTGACTAAAACTTTAACATCGGAGACGTTAATGCTTCTACCAAATTCATCAACCCAGTTACCGATACTGAAATTTAACGGAGTTGAAGGAGAAATGTTTACAGAACCGTCAAACTTTTCATCATCGCTTAAAACGTTGAGAGCAGTTTGAATACTGTTATTGCCTGTTGCTTCAGCTTTTTCCTGAACGTTAGGATTTGCAGAGAATCCACCTGTGCTCGTAGCTTTTTCAGCAATTTCGGTGTCTCCATCTTCTTCTAAAACGTCCTCGTTTTCAATAGCCTCATCATTATAATCAGCAGGATTTTCCTGTTTTGTAATTTCAGTATCTTCACCTCTGATTATGATTTGCATCGGTAGTTCAAACTTCCCGGCTTTGTTCTTGGCTCTGATAGTGAAGTTATAAGTTCCGGCCTTTTTAGGTGTTCCGTAAATGATCCCGTTCGTCTTGTCAAGTTTCAAACCTTTTGGCAGACTTCCGCTCTTGCTCCATTTAATTGGATTGCTTCCTTCCGCCTCAAGCTGTGCAAGATATTCCTCGCCGACAAAACCCTCTTCAAGGGATTCAGTGATTATCGTAGGTTCTTCCCGTACGACTTTAAGTTTCAAAGTTTTTGTTACAGAACCTGCGGAATTTGTAATCTTGATTCTGAATCTGTACTTTCCTAATTGTGTCGGAGTACCTGCAAGCCGTCCGGTATCTTCGTCAATTATAAATCCGTCAGGCAAAGGCTCTTCGGCTGTCCATTTGAGCGGTGTAGTTCCATATGCTTCAAGTTGAGCTTCATAATCCTGACCAATTATAGCGTTCGGAAGTTTCTTCGATGAAAATTTCGGCTTAGTTGCCTTTCCGTCATCAGGATCACCTTGACGATAATTCGGGTTATTCGCAATAGTTACAGTAAATGCTTTTTCTACATAACCTCCGTCGGCACCTGTTGCCCTCAAAGTGAAGTTGAAAGTTCCGGATCTCTTAGCAACACCTGACAAATGTAATCTTCTTCCAGCGTATCCTGCTGCTCGACCTACAGTTAAGCCTGGAGGAAGTTCGCCGTTTCCTACTCTGGTAACTGTAATAGGTGCCGTACCATTTCCAACTGAAACCCAGTCATAATATGATTGTCCAAGCGTTCCATTAGCAAAAGTATAATTAATATACATTCTGGAATTACGCCATGGATTAACTGTTCGAGACGGACGAATGTAAATACTGAACGTTTTATCGTTGTAACCTCCATCACTGATTCTCTTTGCCCGCAGTGTAAAGGTGTACCAGCGTGACGTTGTTGCATAGCCCCTCAAAAATACCTGAGCGACACTCTTGCCATTACGATAACTCTGCTCCAAAATTTCTAAGCCTGACGGCAATATCCCGCTAACAACTCTGAATGAGTAATTTCTGATAGACCTGTTTGTGTTAGCAGAATTATCTTGAATGGTGATGTAATCCTGATAAGATTCATTAGCATAAAAATTCTTGAAATCATACGTGAAATTTATGCTTGTATCCTTGTGTTCATCAGTATTCGTTACAGATATTCTGAATGCTTTTGACTTACTTATACTATTATATGTAGCCCTTACGGCAAATGTATAAGTACCTGCTTTTGTAGGAGTTCCCGAGATTGTTCCATTGCTTGCGTTCAAGTTTAATCCTTGAGGTAACGTTCCAGAAATAACTGACCATGTAACACCTGACACTGCCGGCGAAGTCTCCAATTTTTGATTATAAGATTTCTGCAAATATCCCTGATTAAGATATTGTGAGGTTTTGATACTGAAATCATATACATCTGGAATTATGCTATTGTATTCACTTTCAGTAAGCCATGCAATCCTCCAGAGATTTCCTGTAGGATAAAGCACCTGACACCAGCCATCTTCTTTTGTAAGAAGATAAACTTTATCACCTGGATCAATCCAATATGATGAATATTTTGCACCATTCTTACGTCTTGCTAACGAACCTGATTTTGAAGCAGCAGTTTTAGGCGAGTTATACAGAGTACCTGAAACGAAAGCGTCTTGTAGACTTACGTATGCTGTTGCACGACTGCTATTGCTTAATGGGAATGAAATTTGTGCATACGGTACGTTTTTACTGTTCCAACCAACACCAGTAATCCAGCATTCTTCGCCTTCATCAATCCAACTGCTTGAACGTCGTTGAGTAAGTTCTGAATTTGTGTATAAATTATAATATCTGGACGATGATTTTGTGAAAACTTTAGCATACGAACTTGTTGTTAAATTACGCAATCCCTGATTTATACTTGGCCTTGAGCTGTATGATTCATTGTTTCCTCCGCCGTTATCTGGTGTGGGGGGAGGAACTTCACCTGTCCCAAAGTGATAGATCGAAAATCCACCTGAAGTGCCTGCTGCTGCAAGCCAACTTCTAAAATCGCTGTAACTTATTGAATAGTTTCTTACAGAGTTATTAGGTCTGTTTCCTTCGAGGGTTTCAAATCCGCTGTCACTTTTACTCGCAAGAACCATTGTATGCTGAGATTTGCTTGACCAACCGCGAAACTGAATTACATCTCCTATTTGAGCAGATGAAAAAATATTCTTTACCTGCTGTTCTGTAGGAGTACCGCTGACATCATTCAGATGTTGTCCGACAAGTTTAGCAATATCATTGACGTTTTTTCCTGATAATGAGCCTATGCCTTTAACACTGCTGAATGCTATAGCTCTCATACCGCTTGTCTGAAGATTAAAATCAACTTCTCTCATTTTGTTTGTAACAAGTCTGGCAAAATAGAAACAGTTTGAATTTAATTTTCTCCAAGTATATTCCGTTGAATTAACATAATAATAGTCAGAAAAAACGCTGTATGTAGTAGTTTGCGCTGCATATTGTTCCCATGAAAGCGTAGTACCCGGGACAATCGCTGAGACATGATAAGGTGAACTGGTAGCAAGAGCAAAACTTTCACCTACAAACGCAAATATTACAAGCATTGTCAATGCAAGAATACCTGCAAACTTTTTATTTCTCATAATTTTCCTCCTTAAAGATTTTTAACATAAATAAAAATTCTTCCTTTAAGTTCAGTGCGCTTTATTTCATAAAATTCGTATTAAGGAGGTTTTTCCTCTCGTCCGTTACGAACAAAACATAAATATGAACGAAACATTTATACTATCTCCGTTTCATATTTATATAAACAACTGCAAACACGCAGCATAACACGCTTATTCCTATATTGCATCCGCCGCCTGAACCGCCTAAAGACTCATTTGATACGGAAAGCGTAAATGTTTTATCAGTCATTCCGACATCATTAAAAGCTGTAATTTTCATTTCGTAACTTCCGGCTGTTACTGCTTTTCCAGTTAATAATCCTTCTTTGCTCAAAGCAAAACCTTCAGGAATATTCGCTCTCCATTCAATCGTTTCTGTCCCGGAAGCCTCTAACTGAAATTTGTAATCTTCGCCGATATAAGCATTCGGCAACGATTCTGTCGTGATTGAAGGTGCTGTTTCGTCAGTTATTCTCTCAACCGTAAATGCTTGTATACATGCGTTAAACGGGCCTCCTTCAACAGTCTTTCCGTCTTGCCATACAGAAGGTACCGGAGAACCTGCCGCAAAGAAGTTTTCTCCTTCATTTACGGTTATATTTGCATAATTTTCGATATTAGCCGCTGCTGCAGTAGGATATTTGTAACTTGAACCGCTACTTGGTGTTAATTCCAAAATAATCGAGTAATAATCTCCGTTATACAAATTCACTGGCGTAGGCAAATCTACAGTGTGATAACCGGCATAAGGAATATCCCCGCTTGCTATACAGTTTTCGGTTTTTCCTGGATCAGTAGGCTGTATTTTGCCGAAATTGTTTACGAAAATATTGTAATGAGCATTATTGTCCGTAGTATTAAACGCTACACGAATCAGACTTTCATTGCGTCTTGAATAAAATATATTCGCTGACCATGAATATGTGATATTTGTATTCTCACCTGTGTTTCCGGCCTGATTGAGTGATGACGTATTATCTTCGGAAACAACAAACACTCTCAGGTCTACTATTCCGGTATTTGTTGCAGCCTGCTCGTATGACATCCAAAAACAACCGTATTTATCGCCTATAGGATTCGTATTTATGCTCGTACGGACAAGCCATGCACCTTTGTTTTTAGGCCTCATATCTTCTTTGAAATTTTCGACAGGATAATCATCGTCCCAACCTACAAGAAGTGCCGCATGTTGTGCTGCAATATTATCTTTAGTTGAATAGAACTGCCATTCCTTTTCACTGTTATAGCCGTTTTTATCAACACAATATCGGAAATATACTGCACCATGATCAATTATGGCTTTCTTAATTTTGTTGATGTTATCAGTATCATTCGTATATTCTTGCTTAATATCGCTGATTTTAGGAGCATCAATCAAAATTATTTTTGCCTTATCAAAACTTCCCGTCTCTTTGCCGTTTAATAAAGTTTTTACTGTATTATCAGCATTTTCTGTATCTACCTTCAAAACTTCAGAATATGGCAATTCAGTTTCATTGATTGGGGCAATTTCTGTCTTTCCTAAGAATGATACGGCTTTATTAGCATCTCCTCCCTGTTCTAAAATTCCTCCATTTGATAACCGTACGTCTTCAGTGTATCCGAATCTTGCATCATTGTACAAAAACCAAGCTACATGCAATTCCGATAAATCCGGATTTTCTCCCAGTGAAGTCATTTTGTGCGTTAAATAATCAATCTCCATAGCTCCTATTGACGCAAATGCCCAGCATGTCTGATAATTCCCTTGAACTTTTACATCAGGCAATGTGATTTTTTCTCTCAAATCATATTTTGCAGGAATTGAAGCTATTTCGATTTTATCTTTCGGAGGATTTAACGATAAATGCAGGGTATTAATCGGACTTGGCAAAGCTCCTGACGGCATTCCCTCTTCTTTTTGAAGCCATGCCGAAGGATTTTTACGCCAGTTCTCGAAATCCGTTGCAACAGGTGCAGTTTCGATTTTATCCTGAGTTTCTTCAAATTCACATATAAAACCATGTGATGTATTGCCTGCGTTGTACCATTCACCATTTACGGCAATTTCAAGATAATTTCCGGAACCGTCGGGTTGACCTTGAGCGAAATTTTGATACTGCTTCTCGAAAACTTCATTTGTTACCCATTCCCAGAAGCCTGAATTATTAGTTTTTGCACCGATCCAGTAGCTTGAATAATCTGTTTGGGCGTTTTCAAGAAGATATTGAACTCTCTCCTGTTCTTGAGTACTTGTGATTGTTACTAAATGTCCTCCGAGTTCTTCACAACGTGTTTTAGCCTGTTCCCAAGTTACAGTTTCATTGTAAATTTGATAGCGGTGTTTATTCCATGTTATTTGATTTATATACGTAGTTGTATTATCCGTTGTAGTGCCTTCATTTGATGTAACATTGCCTGAAAAATTCGCTGCCGGTACACCGTCATTATAACCTGCTGAGGCATTATATCCGTTGTTATTGCTTTCAGATTTGAGAGTTCCTAAGATTTTACAATTTCTGATATAACCTCCGCTGATATAACCTGCAATTCCTCCGGAATAACTTGTTGCGTTGATTTCACTGTTTATAGTACAGCCGTCTACTGTGCCTCCCGTCATTTTCCCTACAATACCGCCTGCATATGCCGCTGTACTATCAATTTCAGACGCTGTAACTCCGCCGAAATTAGACGTTGAAGAACGTATTGTTCCGTTTATTGTACAGTTCCTGACAGTGCCCCCGCTCATGCTTTCAAAGAGACCGCCAGCCAATGCAGGACCTTGAGTTGGAAGCGATATAATTTGACCGTTAAAATTACAATTTTCTATAATTCCAGATTTTAATTCTTTAGCGAGCGATGCACCTTCAATACCGTTTGTACCGCTTGATTTGATATTCAAGTTTCTTAGGGCGATTGTTCCTTCTTCTGTCTCAATAGCTGCAAACAAGGGTTTTGAGCCGGAGATTGTTATAGTGTGATTTTGTCCGTCAAAATGAGCACGAAAAACCAGATTATCGCCTATATAGCCACCTCTTTCAGAAATAGCATTATCATCACTCCTGATGACTTGATGATAAGAAAGTTCATCAGTATTTAACTCTATATCCGCACTTAATCTGAAATAATATCCGTCCTCCGCATTCTTTCCTCCGTTTTGATCCATTCTTACTAACATAAGCACGAAATCATTTACATTATTTAGAACATATGCGTTTTCCCAAGTCTCACCGGTGTTTATTAAGTCATAATCATCATTATTTGAAAAAGTAGGTACGGAAACCGTTCCGTCATTTGTTGCTAAATGTGCTTCACGACCTACTTCTCTATATTGTGATGGACATACGTTTTCAGCGAGAGTTACGCTATCTGAACCTCCAGAATAAGAATGTTCAGCAAATCCAACTATGCCCCCTGCAACTCCTGAAGTTGTTATCTCTGTTCCGTCTTCAACCGTACAATCTTCAATTCTTTTTTCTCTCGAGCCAAAAGCCCCACCGACAATACCGCCTGTATATTTAACATTGGAGGCATTAATTTTTGCGTTAACCGTACATTGACGTATAGTTCCACCTGTTATATGGTTTACTAAACCACCTAACAAGCTATTCGTACCTATAGTATCATAATCATCAATAAGATCATTATTATCAACTTCTAATGTTCCTTTGAATGTACAATTTTCGATTATTCCGGAATGTAAGCGCGTTGCAAGAGGAGAAACACTAACATCATTACTTGTAATTTTTAACGTACCTGTAATATTAAGATCCTTGACAGCTATTTCATCATTACTTGTAGCAATCGAATAAAATAAACCATAATACATAGTGACATCTACATTCATATTTATAGTATGATTCTGGCCATTGAAATGTCCGGTAAATTCATACGCCCCCAGACCTATACTTCTCCAATACGTATTTATGGTAATATCAATATCAGAATTTAATTTGTAATATTTTCCTTTAGCATCACTTCCGTTATTTACTCTGTCCCGCATAAGTGTTAAATCTTCCCAAGAATTAATCACATACGCAGTTTCCCAACTGTTGCCGTCATTACCTTCGTCATAATATGCCGCCCAGCCTGTACACGCATTTACTAAAAACGCAAACACGCTCAAAGCGATTACAAAAATTTTTTTCATTTCTTAAATCTCCTGCGATTTTTTAGTAAAATCCCCGCAAGCCTTTTACGGAATTTTTGACCTGCGGGGAAATTTACAGCGTAACAATTTTTTAGTGCTTTTTATGCGCTCTTAATAACGTAGTTGCTATTAATGCCAGTGTCAATGCTCCAAATCCTGAATCACAGCCGCCGTTTGAAGGTCCGGGATTACCGTTTGTTGTCGTTGCAGCTTTGACAGTTCCCAAATCTATTGTGTAAGTTTTACCGTCTGTGCCGGTGATTGAAACTGATACCGCAGAATCAGAGCTTAAATCCGAAGGAGGATTCGCCGTAACTTTTGCACTCGTTGATGTTGCTTCTGAAATTTCAGCCCAGCTCGTCGCCGCATCAGATGCCTTAAAACTGCTCGGAGTAATTGTGTGTGATTGAGTTCCGTTAATCAAAATCACCCAAGTTGCAGCAGTTATATTTGTTCCTGCAAGTGAAATTCCATAAGTAGCTTTGTTTCCAGGTTGCAGAGAGTCAAATGGTCTTGCAGCTGTCGAAGCACCGCTTTCATCTGTTAGTGCAACCTGTGAAGTAATATCACTTGATTCTGTCGGAGTTGTAGGTTGTGCTGGAGGAGTCGAAGGTGTTGAAGGCTCAGCAGGTTTTTCCGCAGGTTTTGGCTTTGTGAACGTAACGTCCCATGCTAAAACTGGTCCAACCGTATCATTGTCATTTTTTATCAATGGGATACGAACAACTGCTTTTTCACCATCTTGAAGAGTATCCTTGAAATCCTGATTGAATTTGATTGTAACAGAGGTAGCCTGTTTAGCGTCAAAATCTTCGGGCGTTGCGGCATCGGTATTATTTACGGTGCATGTCAGCCATTCGGGAAGATTAACACGGTACTCATCATCTGACTGAATGTACTCGTTGAATTTGTCAGTCATTGAATCCTTTGTTGTGTTTACGGTTACGGAATAATCGCTTGAAACTGTTTCTACTGCCGTTTTGTCGTAAGATACAACAAATGTTTTGAGTTCAGCTTCAGTAGCCTTTTTATGATCGTCAGGATTGATGTCGATTGCGATATTTCCGTCAACTCCGTCTGCGTAATCTTTGGTTGAAACTCCGACAGCAGGAGAATATCGAGAATCGGTAATGCTCATGACTTTTGCTTCAAGCAGAATCTTGTACTGCGTTAAAGCTGTAACCTCAGGCAACACACCTTTGAGAACTAAAATATCGCTCGTGGAATCTTTTATGCGTTCCGAAATTGAAATCCCTGTGTGATCGGCCGAAGCAATATCCCATGATATTGTGTAGTCCTTCAAAAGAGTCCATTTGTCTTCGCCATCTTTGTCCTCATCATTGTAAAGGTACAATCCCAACTGCGGAAGTCTGTATCTTGCTTTGAAATTGTAACCTGAATAACCTTCTTCGAGGTCATTTGCGAAAATTTCAGGGTCTGCCGGTGCTGTTGTGCCTTCTTCAATAGCTTTGAGAACATAAGCATACTCGGCTGACATCGCTGACGAAACCGAAACTAACAAAACAAAAACTGCAATTAATGAAACGAAAAATTTTTTGCTCAAAATTTTTTCCTCCCTGAATATTAAATTATTTATTCTTGAGTATTTTATGCAAAATTTCCTAAAAAAGCAAGTTGAATATAAATAAAAATGTTCAAAATTAAGCATAAAACTGGCCATTTTTATAGAATTGAAAGGATTTTATAAATGGTCTAACATAAGTTAGAAAGGAAATAAGATTTGATAAGTATGTTATCTTTAGGGGAAAAAATCAGGTTATTGAGAAAGAAAAACGGTCTTACACAGCAAGAACTTGCGAAATTAATTCCGATTTCATTTTCAACTTTTAGACGCTGGGAAAAAAATCAACATTCTCCCAATGTTTCAGAATTGGCAAAACTGGCTCAAATTTTGCATACTTCTGTTGCTTATTTGACAGACGAATCTGAAAACGTAATAACGATTCCTCAGCCTAAGGAACAATCAATCACGACTGACAGAGGAATGATGACATATTATTTTAGCAACAATGAGAAAATAGAAATGCCTGCACTCCCTGAACTTGTTCCTGCATTTCAAAATTTAATTGCACAACGTTTGGGAATAAAACAGGCATAACCCCTCCGAAAAGGGGTATTTTGTTAATTCTTTAATCTTCGTCCTTCAAAACTTTAATTGCGAGTTCGTCAAGTCTTTCATCTTCGACAATGTCAGGTGCCCCGCTCATCAAGCATTGAGCTTTTTGAGTTTTCGGGAAAGCCATAACATCACGAATTGAATTTCCACCGCAAAGCAGCATAACAAGCCTGTCAACACCGAGTGCCAATCCACCATGAGGCGGTGTTCCGTATGATAAGGCTTCAAGGAAAAATCCGAATCTTCGTTTTGCTTCTTCGGGAGTAATTCCAAGTGCTTTGAATAATCTTGCCTGAACTTCGGGATCGTGAATCCTGATTGAACCTCCTCCGACTTCATTACCGTTTAATACACAGTCATAAGCTCTTGCCAATGCGTTTGCGGGGTCTTCGTCAAACGGCGTGTCGTTGTCAAGTGCAGGCGATGTGAATGGGTGGTGCATTGCGACCCAGCGTTTTTCGTCTTCACTCCATTCAAACAGCGGGAATTTTGTAACCCATAAGAATTTCCAATTATCGGGCGAATCGTCAAACAAATCTTCACGTTTTTTGCCAAGTTCAAGACGTAACGTTCCCAAAATTTCGCAGGCTTTTGCACGTGAAGCATGAGCAACAATAAATAAAGCGTCATCGGGATTCATTTGTCCGAGTTCACGAACTTTGTCGACTTCTTCAGGTGTCAGGAATTTCACCAATGGGCCTTTTAATCCGCCGTCCTTGTATAAGAAATTCGCAAGTCCAGAAGTTCCGAGTTTTATTGCGTGATTTTCGAGGTCTAAAATTTCCTTTCTTGACATTGAAGCACCGCCGGGCAGTTTTAATCCTCTTACAACTCCGCCGGACTCTAAAATTTTTCTGAAGGGTTCAAATCCTGAATTTCTGAAAGCGTCTGCAAGGTCGCATAATTCAAGTTTGACTCTTAAGTCGGGTTTGTCGCTTCCGTATTTGTCCATAGCTTCCCAGTATGGCATTCTGATAAACGGAGTCGGAATGTCAACACCTCGAATTAATTTGAAAAGTCCCTTCATGTAACCTTCGATTAATTCCATGATGTCATCTTCGACAATATAACTCATTTCGATATCGACTTGAGTAAATTCGGGCTGTCTGTCGGCTCTTAAATCTTCGTCTCTGAAACATCTTGCAATCTGATAATATCTGTCGAAACCGCTAACCATTAAAATTTGTTTGAATAACTGCGGAGATTGAGGCAAAGCGTAAAAACAACCCTGATTTACACGGCTCGGAACTAAATAATCCCTTGCACCTTCGGGAGTAGCTTTTGTCAGCATGGGAGTTTCAAGTTCGACAAAATTTTTACTGCCTAAATATTCACGTGTGAAAGCATTAATTTTTGAACGTGTACGAAGATTAAACTGCATTTTTTCACGTCTCATATCGAGATAACGATATTTAAGCCTGATATTTTCGTCTACGTTTTCTGTTGCGTCTCCGATTTCAAAGGGTAAAGGTTTTGCCTTTGACATTACGAGGACATCTCTTGCGACGATTTCAATATTTCCTGTTTTTAATTCGGGATTTTCGGTGCCTTCGGGACGGATTCTCATTTTTCCCTGCACTGAAATACAATATTCATTTCTCAAAGTTGCTGCGAGTTCGTGAATTTCTTGTGGAGTTTCGGGGAGCGAAGGATCAAACACAATTTGAATACAGCCTGTCCAATCCCAGACTTCAATAAAAATTATTCCGCCTAAATCTCTTCTTGCTCTGACCCAGCCGTTTGCGCGAACTTCTTTTCCTGCGTCATCTTCCGTAAAATTTCCGCATAATGAAGTTCTCTGCCATGTTTTATCAAAAATTCTTGCCAATTATAAAAACATTCCTTTCACTAAAAAAATTTAATTTTACAAAGATAATTATATCTCCCTGACAATATCTCTCATTGAGGGGACGCTTTGCCTCTCCGCATGTGGCGGAGGGGGTCAATCCCACTTGCTGTATTTATAAATTATCTGAATAAATCTGTCGCTCATCGAATGACCTGGAAATTTAACAGATGCTTCCGAGTTGTAAGTTAATGTTATTGTCGTATATTTATTCGGTGTCCAAATGTTCCGCAGCATAATTTTCCCGGATTTTCGGGTATTTGCTGTCGGTTTTTCATGGCCGGAACCGTATTTTTCGTTATATGCAGTCTGTAATGCCCGATAAAAATTTCTGTCGTATTCTTTGTCTCCCATACTTTGAAGATAAACGGATTTTGTTTTCAGAATTTTGTTTTTGTAAAACCCGAATATAAATGTCGCAGGATAACCCTCAAACATTCCCTCCATTGTTAAAGTTTCTTTTCTTGGAGTTAAAACCGTTGCACCGCTTTTTTCCATTCGCTTTTGAGTCCTTGCGTAAGTATGGCCGAAAGGCAGGGACAAAAACGCTTCAGAACTGTTTGTAACGGCATAAGAATCTTGGCAGAATAATATTATTAATGATAAAGTCAATATAATTTTTTTCATTTTTAGAGTATAACACGAAAATTTTGTGTTAATATTCATTATTAATTTTTATATTTTTATATCAGGAGGAATAAATTTTTTAATGGATAATAATAAAGATTATAAAGATACTTTGAATTTACCCGTTACAGATTTTCCAATGAGGGCAAACCTTGCGAAACGAGAACCTTCATTTTTGGAATTTTGGCATTCACATGATATTTATCACAAAGCATTAAACGCTCGAAAAGATTCATGCGAACATTTTGAATTACACGACGGCCCCCCTTATGCGAATGGAGATATTCACATCGGAACTGCCTTCAATAAAATATTAAAGGACTTCATCGTTAAAGCAAAAACAATGACGGGGCGTTACACACCTTATGTTCCGGGCTGGGACACACACGGACTGCCGATTGAGTTAAGAGCATTAAAGGACGGCGGACTTTCAAAACATGGGACGGGAGTTGATCCTGTAGAACTTCGCAAAAAATGTAAGGAAACAGCTTTGCATTATCTTGATGTTCAGCGTAATGAATTTAAGAGGCTCGGTGTTCTCGGTGAATGGGAAAAACCTTACATCACATTAGATCCTGAATTTGAACATTTAGAACTTCACGCATTTGCTGACATGGTCGAAAAGGATTTAATTTATCGCGGATTGAAGCCCGTTTATTGGTGTACGGATTGTCAGACGGCATTGGCAGCAGGAGAAATTGAATATTGGGACGAGGAATCGCCTTCAGTTTATGTTGCTTATCCGATTCCCGAAATTAACGCAAATATTGTAATTTGGACAACAACCCCATGGACATTGCCTTCAAGTGCAGCCGTTGCAGTCCACCCGAGATATGATTACGGATTTTATGAATGTGAAGGGAAAACTTATATTTTTGCGACAGCATTAAAAGATTCAGTTGAGAAAAACACTGGAATGAATTTCGGCACGGCATTAAAAACCGTCAAAGGCTCTGAACTTGAAAATTTGAAACCTCTTCACCCGTTTTACGAACATGAATTATTAGTCGTTCTTGCTGATTATGTCGAACTTGAAACTGGAACAGGCTGTGTTCATACTTCACCTGGACACGGAGTTGAAGACTACGAAACAGGCGTGAGATACGGATTAAAAGTTTACAGCTCGGTTGACCATTCGGGACATTTCGAGAAAGATATGAAAATTGTCGGCGGAATGTCATTAGAAGAAGGCGGAAACAAAGCAATCGAATTAATTAAATCCAAAGGCAGATTATTAGGTTTCGGAAAAATCAATCACAGCTACCCTCACTGCTGGAGATGTAAAAAACCCGTAATCTTCAGAGCGACTGATCAATGGTTTATCAACGTTGCAAAATTCAAAAACGAAGCATTAAATTTAATCGACAACGAAATAAAATGGATTCCGGACTGGGGACACGACAGAATTTTTAACATGGTCAGCGCACGTTCCGACTGGTGCATAAGCCGTCAAAGAATTTGGGGAGTTCCTGTGCCTGCAATTCGCTGCAAAGACTGCGGAAAATTCACGCTAACTCCCGACAGAATCAGAATGTTCGCTGAAAAAGTAAAAACTTCTCCTGACGGAACAAGCATTTGGTGGCGTGAAAGCCTTGAAAGTCTATTCGGCGAAATGGCGAAATGCGATCACTGCGGATCACACAACGTTGAAAAGGACAGCAACATTTTAGACGTTTGGTTTGATTCCGGAGTTTCTCATATTTCAGTCTTAAATGAAAAATTCGGATTGAATTGGCCTTGCGATATGTATCTTGAAGGAAGCGATCAGCATCGAGGCTGGTTCCAGTCGTCATTATTAACGGCGGTTGCAATTAAAGGACATGCGCCTTATAAGCAGGTTTTGACACACGGATTTATTCTTGACGGTGAAGGCAGGAAAATGTCAAAATCACTTGGAAACACGACAGCACCTCAGGAAGTTATAGACAAATTCGGAGCTGATATTTTGAGATTATGGACAGCTTCGACGGATTACAGAAACGACGTAAGAATTTCGGAGCAGATTTTGAAAACACTTTCCGAAACTTACAGACGAATCCGAAACACGGCGAGATTTTTGCTTGGGAATTTGTGCGACTTCAAAGTTGAAAATTCATTGCCATACGAAAAATTATTCTCAATGGATAAATGGATTTTGGACAGACTTCACAGAATGATTGAGAGAGTTTACGAAGCGTTTGAAAGTTATGAATTTCATGTGCCTGTGTCATTAATTCATTCGTTCTGCGTTAATGAACTTTCAGCGTTTTATCTCGACATCAGCAAAGACAGATTATATGTTGAAGCTAAGGACTCATTAACGAGACGAAGCGCACAAACTGCGATGTGGGAAATTCTTTCATGCTTAACGAAAATGCTTGCACCTGTGTTAAGTTTCACGGCTGAAGAAATCTGGCAGGAAATGAAGAAAATCGATTCGACATTGCCAGAGAGCGTATTTTTGTCGGACTTCCCGAAGCAGAATAAAAATTACATTAATGACGAATTAAATAATTTGTGGAGCGAAGCAGAAGTTTTGAAGGGTTCTGTCAGTAAAATGCTTGAGACAATGAGAGCCGAAAAAACAATCGGGACATCTCTTGAAGCAAGTGTCCAGGTTAAAAAATCCGACAAACTCGAAAAACTTGAAAAATCATTTACGCCTGAAGAACTTGCAGATATTGTAATCGTTTCAAAATTTGAATGGGTTGATGAATTGACATTGCCGAAAATTTTTAATGATCCTGAGACAGGATTTGAAATTTCCGGAGGCTTTGTAACAGGTTCAAAATGTCCACGCTGCTGGAAATATGAAGAACACCCGAACGAACACGGACTTTGCAAACGCTGTGCAAAAGTTTTAGGCGAATAAAATTTGTAAAAACCTCCTCTAAAGTTTAGGGGAGGAATTTTATAAAATCATCTTTCAAAACATATTTTTCACTTGGAATTTGTGAGAGAAATTTTTTCACGCCGTCAGTATCTTCAAAATCAAACGTTTCTTTTAATTCAAGCAATGATATTAACGGGTGTTTGTTCAGAAATTCGGAAAATGTTTCAACGTTTAATTCTGGATTTTGAGGGAGTATTTTACCGTTTGAAATATCTTTTATAACTGAGATAAAACTTTCGTACTCAATCAAAATTCTTATCAGAGCGTTTTTACCGTTATGTTGAATCAAATATGCGGGCAAAGTGTAAATTCCAAGTTCCTTAGTCAAAATTAAATCATGGTTCAGAGCATTTTCTGCAATACCATTGTTATAAAACTCCAAAAATTTTTCGCAGTCAATATCGGTTTTTTTCACAACGTTCAGAATCTCTTCAAGTTTTGTTGTCTGTCTGCATTCAAAAACAGTTGCATATCTCAAATTATACAAAAATAATCCTGCTTTGTTTTTGTCAAGGAGCTGGACGGCTTTATAAGCAAGATTTAACGGTCTTGATGAAGTATTTTCAACCGAAAAAAGATGAAAATCATTCATGTTAATAGGCATTCCGCTAATGGCTTCTTCACTTTCATAAATTTTTGCAAGACGTTCATTATATTTTTTGAGAGCAAATTCATTGCTTATTCTCATGTCTTTTGAATCAACAAGTCTGTAAACATTAGGCACAAGAACGCTCATAATGTATCTGAACTCAATAATATCTCGAAAATGCGCTTCAAGTTTTCTGAATGTCGGTTCATATTCCCATGACAAGCCCATCATAGGATCAGTAAATGTTGTAATTATGATTTTGTCATTCATTACTTCAAAATCTCCCTCGTTCAAACGTAAATCCCCTAACGCCCCATGTATGTATATCATCGTATAATACATAAATATTATTTGGATTTATGTTTAATGTTTCGTTGTAAATTTTCGTTATTTCAGCCGTTAGAGCGTTATAACCGTGATGACTTTCATTCCCGAAAATTTTCATTTCGATGTACGCTGACGGTTCGAAATTTTTGCCCCTCAACCAGATATGTGAATTATTTTCAAAGATCATCATCAAATATTCTTCAGTTTTTCCCGGCACAAGTTCAATCGCCCTTCCGACAGAAGTTTTGATTTTTTTCTCCTGTTCACTGCTGACATCAACATTTACTCTCGAAATTATAAACGGCAATTATTTTTCCTCCCATTCCTTAACGACTTTCAAAATATCTTCTGCGATTTCCTGTTCTTTCTTTTGATAAGTGTGTCCGGTATTTTGAATGAAAATCAATTTATTTTCTTTTGCTGTAGGCATGTGATTGTTAATGTTGCTCAAAAATCCCGCCGGGTTTCCGTAAGTAAAATTATCGTAAGTTCCGATTATCATAGCTCCTGTGTGAGTAATTTTTTCGGCCTGTGAGAAATCTCCGTCAGCTTCGACATGAACATTATTAAGAGTCGGAGTAAAAAGCCATTGATAAGCAGTTTTTGCGATACATTCAACCCAGCCCATAAAGTAAAAAGGCAAAATTTTATTCTCGTTTCCGCTTTCGACATATTCAAGAATAATCTGCTTTTCACGTTCTGTTACGTTTTTCATTAGCCACGTTAAATTCGCAGGACTTAACAGAATAAAATGACTGACATTATTTTTATCGTGATGCCGTGATAAATAATAAATCACCTTGTTAGCTCCGAGCGAATGACCTGCCAGAATAATATTTTTGTAGCCTTCTTTGTGTGCAAATTTCAAATATCCTTCAATATCTTCATCGACATAATTAAAATCTTCGTTCCATGAGCCTATTAATTCGGGAGTTTGTGTTTTAACGTTGAAGGTCTGAATTTGTCCGAAAGCGTCGTTTGTCTGTGCGTAAATAAAATCAATTCCCCCAGTCGTTAAAGTATCGCCAATGTTGTAATAAAAAGGATTTGAATAAAAATTTCCATGAATGCCCGTTATCGCAATTACGACAGTTTCAGCTTTTTTATCTGACGAAAACAAAACGCCGTTTAATAATGTTCCTCGTTCGGTTTCGACATCAATTTTCAACATGATTTCAGCCTCTGAAAATACAGCGATGAGATTTTGAGGAATAGCAGGCGTTGCACGAAATACATTTTGATTCCGTTAATTTACCGCTCTGCAAAAGTTTCGGGAAATCAGGTTCTCGCAATAAAGGCCTTGAAAGTGATAGCAATTCAATTTTTGTGTCGTTCAAAATTCCCTGCATTGTTGCAAGACTTCTCAAACCACCAACTAAAATTACAGGAGTTTTCGGCGAAATTTCATCTGCGAGTTTTGAGGCGAAATTCAAAAAATATGCTTCGTTTACATGAGGCTTAATCCCTGCAACAGATGTACCGTTGCCGCTGACTTCGATTGAGTCGATTCCGGCTTCCGAAAGTTTTTTGCAGATTTCGAGAGATTCATTTTCATCAAGTCCCCCGAATGTAAAATCGCTGGAATTTATTTTTATTGTTATGTGAATGTCGGGTACTTTATTTTTAATTCCGTCAAGAATTTCAAATAAAATTTTTGCCCTGTCTTTGCTGTGATTGAATCTTGGACTTATGAAACGGCTCAAAAAGAAAAAATGTGCTGCGTGAATCTGTACACCGTCAAAATTTGCTTTTTTTGCTCTGACTGCTGCATTAACGAATAATTTTATGACATCTTGAATTTCAGTTTGTGTCATTTCGTCAGGTTCAATAATTTCATGGCCTTTGTAATACCCTCCGAGTGCTAACTGCGAAATCACGGGGCAATTTTCAGCGTGGATAATGTCAGTTAATTTTTTATATTGAGGAATTAATTTATCGTCCGAAAGCCTCATCATTCCGCCGAAATAAAAATCATTTGACGAAACGCTCGTAAATCCCGTTATTATTGCTCCGACACCGCCCTTTGAAAGTTCTCTGTAAATTTCGTAACTCTCATCTGTAATACTTCCGTCAGGTTCTGCAATTCCTTCCCACGTTGCCGAACGGATTAATCTGTTTTTCATGGTAAGATTCTTTAATTTTACTGTCTCAAATAAATTTTTCACTATAAACATCTCCTTTGTGTTGTAAATCATCAAGTGCGATATTATAATTACCTGCATTAAAAATAAAAGTATGAAGAAATTTCTTTGTCGGTATATTTTTTATAGTATAGGAGATGAGGATTTGAAAAATTTGCCTGAACACGAAAATATTTATGAAACTTCCTGCCCGATTCTGTACGCAATGAAATTAATCGGACAAAAATGGAAACTGCCGATTTTATGGTACATAACGGATTCTGAAAATCAGATTTTGCGTTACAAGGAACTTGAACGAAAAGTTGTAGGAATTACAGCAACAATGTTGACAAAATGTTTGAGGGAACTTGAAAATGACGATTTAATCACTCGAAAGCAATATAACACAATTCCTCCGACTGTTGAATATGGATTGACCGAACGAGGGAAAACTTTAATTCCGGCACTTGAATCGATTTATGAATGGGCAGAAAAAATTATTGAAGTGCAACACACATAACACGGCGTTGCACTTATATTTTATTTTTATTCAGCTTCTGACATCTTCAATGCTTTATCGAATAATTCATCGACATCTTTTGAAGGTTTAGGCGAGATTAACGAAATCAAAACTGCTGTTAAAAATCCTGCGAAGAATCCCGGGATAATTTCATAAATTCCAGTGTGAGACATCTTCATTAACCATAAAATATCAACCAATGCTCCTACAAAAATTCCTGCACTTGCTCCGGAAAATGTCGTGCGTTTCCAGAATAAACTCAAAATTATTGCAGGGCCGAATGCTGCTCCGAAAACTCCCCAAGCATTTGAAACTAAAGCCATGATTGAGCCTGAATTTGGATTTGAAGCGATCATTAAAGCTATTACGGCGATTACTAAAACTACAATTCTGCCTGCCCACAACATTTCACGATTTCCGGCATGATTTCTGCGGATTACAGGTCTGTAAACGTCAGAAGCAAATGCCGAAGCCGCCGCCAATAATTGACTGTCAGCAGTACTCATTGCAGCCGCCAAAATTGCCGAGAGAATCACACCCGAAATTAAAGCAGGGAAAATTTTTCTTGTCATTACGACAAAGACAAGCGAATTTGAATTTACTGTCTCATCAAAACCGATAAACATTCTGCCGACAATTCCGACGAACGCTGCAAAAGTTACGATTAAAGCCGTCCAGGTGATTCCGATTTTCGCAGATTTCCGCAATTCCTTTTGTGAATTTATCGACATGAACCTTATTATTATGTGAGGCATTCCGAAATATCCAAGTCCCCAGCCTAAACCTGAAACAATTTCCTGCCAGCTTGAAAATGCGTTCCAATATTCAGGGCTGTTAATCGGTGAAAAGTTTTCAGCACTCAATAACGCATCAGCCGCCAACGGTACAACAAACATTGCCGCAAGAACTAACATTCCCTGAAAGAAATCCGTCCATGATACCGCCGAAAATCCTCCCAAGAATGTATAACTTATAACGATAACTGCTGCGATGTACATTGCTATTGTCGTGTCGATTCCGGTTACTGTGTTGAATAATGTTCCACAGGCTTTTATGCTTGATGCAGCGTAAATCGTGTAAGCGATTAAAAATACAACGGCCGAAATTATCTGCAAAATTTTTGACTGAGATAAAAATCTGTTCGTCAAATATTGCGGAATTGTAATTGAATCGTTCGCAGCAATCGAAAATGTACGCAGTCTCGGTGCTTCGTAAATCCAGCTTAACGTATAGCCTACTGCAAGTCCGAAAGCAATCCAAACCTGTCCGAGTCCGAGTGCATAAATTGAAGTCGGAAGTCCCATTAAAACCCATGCACTCATATCCGAAGCTCCTGCCGATAATGCAGCAACCCATGCACCCATTTTTCGATCGCCTAAGAAATAGCTCTTTTCAGTCTTTGTCTTGTCATGGAAGAAGAAATAAAGACCGATTGAAAGCATGAAAATCAAATAAACAATGAAAACTAATATTTCTAAATTCAAATTTCAAAAGCTCCTTTTCAGTTAAAAAAAATTTTCGGATAATAATAACATATTATTTCCATTCGACTTTAAGCGACAAAATCGCCCAAGTGTCCTTATCGTTCCAAGTGTGGGGCTTTGCTGTTGCGACAAAAGTTGCGGGACGGTTTTTAGGATTGTCAAGTTCGTATAATTCTCCGCTCATCGTGATAATTCTTTTGCTTCTCTTAACGTTCTGAACATCTGCATAATAAATTGTGTCATTGTTCCAGTTGTTTTTGTCGAAGTGATATAACTTTCCGTCATATTCAGCTTCGGGAGCGTCGCCGAAAACACTTTGATGTTTAACGGGCAGATCGAAATATTTTTTGACACTTGCAGCAACGGATTCACGCTTGATTGTGGAATTTCCGTATTCGCATTTTTTGCGTGTGCATTTGAGAATTAATTTTTTGTTGTTGATTACGTTGTGTCCGATTCCGAATCTGATTAATTCTTCCATGTTGTCAGGGTCTCCCAAATGAAGCATATCATCATCGCCGTATTCTTCGAGATCGAAATCGTACATGCTTAATTCGGTGAAGTTGCTGATAAAAATTCCCATACGTTTAATTTCGTCATTTTTCTTTGCTGCTCCGACCGAAAAAACTAACGCCGCCAAAATTAAAATACTTACAAAAATTTTACGTTTCATGAAAAAAATTTCCTCCTGTTAAAATATTTATTGTATTGATAATGATAGCATTTTTTAGAGAGAAATTTTGTAACATGATTGAGAATCGAGAGAAAATCTGGGACGAATGGTTAATCAGTGAAATCAAATTTGCGGATTATGAGGCCAGCGGAATTTTAATGGGAATGAGAAACTTTACGACAAACAGATTAAAAGCTGCAAGACGTTTAATGAAAATCTGGTCGTCAACTTCGTATGCTCAAAATTTTAATCCTGGAATCTCAATGATTACGAGAAAAAATTATAAACCTTCAGTGAGATTTAATTTGCCCGATAAAATTCTAAAATTCCCTAAAGGCATAAAAACTTCGTGGGCTTGGTTAAAGGGGATTTTCGGAAGTTCGGGAGGACTGTATTTTCCGAAAAACGGTTATTATCTCGCACTCATAATTTCAAATAAAAATATTTTAGACTTTACAAAAACAATTTTAGAGTCTACAAAACTTTCGTGGGCTTCCAGGAAAAATGAATTTACCCTTAGAAATCACGAGGATATCATGACATTTTTATGCAACATTGATTTAACTTTTAATGCTCTTGAATTTGACAATACCGTGATGATTCGTTCGGTCAAAAATCGGGCAAACCTGCAAAGCAATTACGAAATAGCTAATATTACACGAAGTTCAAAAGCTGCCGGCGAACAGTTAAAATTGTGTGAAAAAATTATAAAGGCTGGAATATTAGAGACTTTGCCCGACAAATTAAAATCCATCGTAGAGTTAAGGATAAAATATCCGGAATACAGTCTTGATGAGCTTGGACAAAATTTATTTCCCTCAATCTCAAAATCTGCTGTAAAATATCGGTGGAGAAAATTACAAAAAATCATGGAAGATAATTTATAAAAATTTTAATGCGGAGGTAGAAACTTAACAATGAAACTAAAAACATTTTCACCTGCTGATGTATCAGGAAAAAAGGTACTTATGCGAGTCGATTTTAATGTTCCGTTCAAAAATGGCAAAGTTACGGACGACTCAAGAATCAGGGCTCATTGGAGTACATTAAAGAAATTACTTGATGCAGGGGCAAAAATCGCTCTCGTTTCACATTTCGGCAGACCGAAAGGCAAAGTCGATCCTGCGTTTTCAATTTCTCAAATAGTTCCTGACATTGAAAAAGCATATAATCTTAAAGTTGTTTTCGTTGATGACTGCGTAGGCGAAAAAGTTGCAAAGGCAGTTGACGCATTAAAACCCGGCGAGGTTGTCGTTCTCGAAAATTCACGTTATCACCCTGAAGAACAAAAATGCGATGAAGGTTTTTCAAAATTGATGGCAGCTCCTTTTGACGTTTTCGTAATGGACGCTTTCAGTGCTTCACATCGTGCAGACTGTTCGACATGCGGAGTAATTCCCTTCGTTAAAGCGGCGTTTGCTGGAGATTTATTAATCCGTGAGGGCGAAATGCTCGGTGCAGTCAGTGAAAATCCTGCTAAACCATACGTATTAATTTTGGGCGGTGCAAAAGTTTCCGACAAAATCGCAATCGTGGGAAATCTTCTCGACAAAGCCAACACAATTTTAATCGGCGGTGGAATGGCTTATACATTCTTGAAGGCTCAGGGAAAAGAAATCGGAAAATCATTATGCGATTCTGAAAGATTGGATTTCGCAAAAGAGACTCTCGCAAAGGCAGCCGAAAAAGGCGTTAAAATCCTGTTGCCTGTTGACAGTGTAGTAGCTTCTGCAATGGACGCATCAGACGTTGAAACAGTTTCAAGCGATTCAATGCCTGCCGACAAAATGGGACTCGATATTGGCCCCGAGACGGTCAAACTTTTCACGAAGGCTCTCGAAGGTGCAAAATCAATTTTATGGAATGGCCCTATGGGTGTATTTGAAGATCCTAAATTCGCACAGGGAACAAAAGATCTTGCCGAAGCCGTTGCAAAAATGACTCAGGAACACGGAACTGTTACCGTAATTGGAGGCGGAGATACAGCAAGTGCAGTTAGACAATTTAAGGTAGCTGACAAAGTTTCTCACGTTTCAACCGGCGGCGGTGCAAGTTTGGAATATTGCGAAGGTAAAAAATTACCCGGCATGGAACCATTCAGAATTTAAGGAGATTAATAAATCATGAGCAAAAAAATTTATTTATACGGCAACTGGAAAATGAACATGACGGCTGCTGAGACAAAAAAGTTTTTCGATGAGTTCTCAGGAGTCTACAAACCCGCTGACGATTTAGAAGTCGGAGTTTTTTCACCGTTCACATCGCTTTGGGCATTGGCTGAAGGTGCAAAAAAATGCAATGTCGTTTTCGGGGCTCAGAACGTTTATTTTGAGGAAAAAGGTGCTTTCACAGGTGAAGTTTCAATCCCGATGTTAAAGGAAATCGGAGTCAAATATGTAATTCTCGGACACAGCGAACGCAGACACATATTCGGAGAATCTGACGAAATGATCGCTAAAAAAGTTAAAGCTGTTCTTGATGCAGGCATGATTCCTGTTTTATGTTACGGCGAAAAACTCGAAGAACGAGAATCCGGAAATACTTTTACAGTTATGGAACGTCAGTTAAAGAGTGCAATTAAGGATTTAACGGCCGATGAAATTTCAAAAATCATTTACGCTTACGAACCCGTATGGGCAATCGGAACAGGAAAATCAGCAACAAGCGAACAGGCTCAGGAAGTCTGTGAATGGTCAAGAAAATTAATCGCCAATCCCAACGTTGTAATTTTATACGGCGGAAGTGTTAAAGGCTCAAACGCAAAAGAATTATTGAGCATGAAAGATATTGACGGTGCACTGGTAGGAGGAGCTTCGTTAAAACCTGCATCATTCCTTGAGATTTACACGGCATATAAAAATTAAATTAAAAGGAGTTGTTGTTACAATGAAAAAATTTCTCGCACTTTTGCTTGCAGGAATTTTAATTCTTTCGGGTACTGCGTTTTCGGCAACTGTTGAAGATGCTTTGACAAACTGCCCTGAAGAATCGGTTTATATGGTTTTGAAACTCGATGACGCTCAAACGTTTTTGAAGTGGATTTTCTCACGTGAAAATATTGATACGTTTATGCCTTTGATTCTTGCATCTGAAGACTCAAACGAAATTTTAGGTGCAATCGAAATGATTAGTGCCTTCGCAGAGAATACGCCGCTTAAATCAATCGCAATTCTTGCCGGACTCACGGGAAATTCGCCTGCTCCGTTCTTTCAAATGGCTTTCACGGCAAAACCGGAATCCGATCCAATCGTGAAAAAAATTGCGGACGGTTCAGCAAATTCAGTTGACCTTGCGAAATTATTTTTAGGCAATGACAGTCCCCTTGCATCATTCGCCGAAACAATGATTAAAGTTGAAAAAGCTAATGATAATATTCTCAAAATCGACAACGAATTATTCATTAAAGCAGTTGACGGAATGATTGTTGCGGGTCTTAATGAAGACAGCATAAAATCTTCAATCAATGCACTTGAACATTCGGATTTAAGATTGTTTGGAAATCACGAGAGAAAATTTGCCGACAAAGATTTTGCATTTTTCCATTTTGATCCCAAGACATCAGAAGTTCTTGAGGCTCTTGCAGATGATGACGACGACAAAAAAGACGTAAAAGTTTCCGACATCAAAGAATATTTTGACAAACCTTTGAATGTTGAACTTGGATTTACGAGAATCCCCGATAAATTCACGATTTCGTTTGCGGCAAATATTCTGACGGCGTTAAAGAAATCATATATCGAAAAAGTTTTCCCGACATTAGGCAAAGTAGCTCCGGTTAAAGGCGGTTACATGAATCCTATGGGCATTAAATCACCTTTATTCGCAATGTCAGGAATCTTGAACATTTCGTCATTGAAAAATGTAGAAGAGTTAAAAGGTTCGTGGGGAGTTTTTACTAAGAATTTGCAAAAACGTTTCGGGATTTCGGAAGAGGCTTTTATAAACGCATTTTCGGGAGCTTTCAGTCTTGCCGTTGCAGACAATGTAACATTTGAAAGTTTCAAGATTCCTGCGGTTTATTCAAAGACGATAACGAACCCTGAAAGTATTTTCGGAACACTCTCAAAATCTCAGCATTTCCACAAAGTCCAAGAGGGAGTTTTGCAGATTGATTCGTCATTGAGTCCTGTGCCGTTCTTAGTTGAAAATAAGGGCGATTCACTTGGAATGTATTTTGCAGAACTTGCGAATATTTCAAGCAAACCAGAACTCAAACCTGCTTTTGAATCACTCTTGAACAGAGAAGCGATTTCGTTATGCTGGGTTGATTTTGCACAGATTCAGTCATGGATTTTTGATCCTGAAAATGGAGTTATGCCAATGGTTGAACCTCTCGCAAAAATAATGGGTTTCGGAGAAATTTTTGATGCGGCTAAAAATGTTTTAGGAGCTGAATTGTCAGTGCCTTCAATGGCTGTAATCGGAGATTCATTTGAAGTCGGACATATGGAATTTAACATCGTTGACGTAAAACCGGAAAATGGATTTTTTGCTAAACTCGTGAGTGCAACAAAAAAATTCATGGATTTCGGCAAAAAAGTTGAAGACAAAGAAGATAAAGAAGAAAAAGAATAACCTCTCTGTCAGCTAAAGTTGACATCTCCCCTTAAAAAGGGGAGACTCTGCCTCTCCTCGTTGAGGGGAGGGGAACCGCTTCAGCGGTGGAGGGGTCTTTTTAACGGTATGTACCTCCAGACTTCCTAAGGGGGGTTTGGAGATTTTTTTTCCCTTAAGGAAACTAAGACATGAATATAACAGAGATAAACATAAAAAATTTTTTCGATTTAACTGCTGATGCACACAACATAAATTCCTCGAATTTATCGGAAAATGCTCTATGGCTTCTCGATCAAAGATATTTCGTTCAGAGATATGACGGCGAAATAAAAACTACACGAAAAGAAAATAATTTTGAGGAATTCACGCAGAGAGTCGCAAGGACAATAGCAAGTTTTGAGACTCTTTATTCGGATTCTTTGGAATGGATTAAGACTTTGGAGCTTAATATCAGAAATGATATTTTAGGCCGAAGATTTTTATTTAATTCTCCGTGCTTATTTAGTGCAGCTGCGGGACTTACGATAATTCCCGAACTTGCCGAAATAATTTATAAAGACATATCATTAATGACGCTTGAAGATTATAAAAAACTTCGTGACTCTAAAACTAAAAATCAACAGTTATTTGCATGTTTCGTTATAACTGTTCCTGATAGTATCGAAGGAATTTTCGACAGTGTCAAGAATGCAAGCATAATAAGCAAATTCGGGGGAGGGGTAGGCGGAAATTTCGGACATCTCCGTGAACAGAGTTCTGAAATCGCAGGCGGTACAGGCGGCAAGGCTTCAGGTCCCGTATCTTTCATGGAAACATGGAACACTATGGGGGCTGTTGTCGTTCAAGGCGGAAAGAGACGGGCTGCTTTAATGGGAATGTTGTTTGACGATCACCCTGACATTTACGAATTTATCGACAGCAAAACTGAAGACGGGAAATTGTCATATTTCAACATCTCCGTAGCAATTTCGGACAAATTAATGAGAGCTTCGGAACATGACGAAGATTTCGATTTACATTCAAGAGTTGATAACAGCGTCGTAAAAACCATAAAAGCTAAGGACTTAATGAATCACATCTGCGAGTCTGCCTGGAAACGTGGAGATCCCGGGGTATTTTTCATTGACAGGGCGAGACAGGATAATATTTTGAAACTTGGCGGGGCTGAATGGGATATTGAATCAACAAATCCGTGCGGTGAACAGCCTTTGCCGAATTTCACAAGCTGCAATTTAGGTTCTGTCAATATTGAATCTTTTGTCGATGACGGAAAATTTGACTGGAATAAATTTCAATCTCAAGTTTTCAGGTCTATATATTATCTTGATTTAGTGATTGATGCCTGCTCATATCCTTTGGAGAAAATCGGAGAACGCACAAAAGCAATTCGCCCCGTCGGACTTGGAATTATGGGACTTGCGGACGCTTCGATTAAGCAGAATATCATTTACGGTTCTGACGAGTTTAACGCATTTTGTGAAAAATTAGGCGGAATTTTAGCAACATCGGCTTTAACTGCAACTATAAAAATTGTCGATGACGCTAAAAAATCTCCGTTCAAAGAACATAATCTTGTCAGGGAATTATTTGTTGACGAAAGAATCCCCGAATCTAACGAAGAATTTATGTCAATGCTCGGCAGAATGCGTAATGAAGGCAATATCCCCGTAACATTGATAAATACTTTAGCGAAATTTGAATTTGACGATGCTAAATATATTCTCGAAAATTTATTTAAGGGGAATATGCGTAACAGCCGAAGATTATCAATCGCTCCTACGGGGTCAATCTCAATGTTAATGGATACAAGCTCCGGAATCGAACCTAATTTTGCATGGTCTTGGAACAGGCGAATAATGAAAACTGACGGTTCAGGATTTGAAAATCGTGAATACTGGCACAGATTATTAACTCCCGAACAAAAATCAGAATACAGAGCTTCGGGCGGAAATTTGTCAAACCCTGCATATGTTACGGCTTATGATATTTCGACACAGCAGCATGTAAAAGTTACGGGAATTTTTGCGCAGATTGTTGACAGCGGGATTAGCAAGACCGTTAATTTGCCTAACTCAGCAACAATCGAAGATGTCAGACAGGTTTATCAAGATTGTTACAACATTGGCTGCAAAGGAATTACTATTTACAGAGACGGTTCAAGATCATTCCAGCCAATCGAAGTTAAAAAGGAAGAAAAGAAACCCGAAACCGAAAATAAATCTCCGAGAGTCAAAGCACGTCCAGGCTTGGTAGTGTTTGGAAAAACGATTAAGGACACTACCCCATGGGGAAGCATTTACGTAACTTTGAATCTTGACGGCAAAGAACCCTTTGAGATTTTTATCAACGTCGGAAAGAGCGGTTCTGAATTAAAAGCAATGACTGAAGCATTATCAAGAGTAATTTCTATCGGATTGCGTTCCGGTTGCAGCCTTGAAGATTTTATTGATACTTTAAGGGGATTATCAGGGAAAGAATATTGGATGTTAAATTCAGATGATGATCATGTCGCAAGATCTATTCCTGATGCAATAGCTTTATTGCTTGATAAGTTAATCGACAGACAGGTTATGACTGCCAGACGAAACGATAAGAATTTAATTTGTCCTGAATGCGGCGCACCTTTGGAAATGATTTCTGGGTGTGAATATTGTTTCTCCTGCGGTTATAGTCCTTGTAAATAAAAATTTTGCCCCCTCCGTGTATGATTATGACAGAGGGGGTATTTTCTTAATCATTATTCGCAAAAAGACTTCCACTTCTGCAAGTGGGAGATGAATTGCGTTTTCATGTATAATAACACACGGTGAAAGGAAATGACGGAAGAAGAAAGGCTTGCAAAAAATAATAAGATTCGTGAAAAAGGTAAAGAGACTCGTTTACGAAGGCAGAGTCAAATTTGTAGAGTCTTTCGGGTAAAAATAGATTTTTCGCACCTCAATGAAATTGAAAAAACACAACTGAAAATGATTTTTGTTGAAGCCAAATGGCTGTATAACGATGTGCTAACGTTCTCAAATGCTAACGAAATTAATAAATATGATTACAAAATAGCAACGGTTCACGGATTAGACAAAACCAAACAGCCTGTAATCCGTGAGCTTAAAAATTTGAGTTCACAAATGAAACAGTCAGTAATTCAAGGCGTAAAACACAACATGAAATCTCTTTCAGCAATGAAAAAACACAGTCGAAAAATTGGAAGTCTAAAATACAAGTCAAATTATGAATCAATAAATCTTCAGCAATACGGAATAACTTATAAATTTTGTGATAAAAAGCACATGAAAATTCAGGGAATAAAACGCCCTATAAAAATTGATGGAGCAGAGCAGTTTTTTGACATACCCGGACTTGAATTTGCAAACGCAAAATTATTGAATCTCCCTGATGGTTATTACGTTGCCGTTACGACATTTCAAAACAAGGGAGGTGAAAATAAAAAATATAAACCGGAAATTGGAATCGATATGGGAATAAAAACCTCAATAACAACTTCGGAAGGCAAAAAATATAAAATATTTGTTGGAGAAACGAAACGCCTTAAAAAAATTCAACGCCGTATAATGAAACGAAAAAAGGGTTCCAGCAACAGATACAAACTGCGAAAATTATTGAGGAGAGAATATCAAAAACTTGACAACAGAAAAAAAGATAAAGCTAATAAAATCGTTCACAAACTACTCGAACATAAAAAAATATATATGCAGAACGAAAATATAAAAGCCTGGCATAAAGGATTATTCGGAAAAACAGTTCAACATTCGATATTAGGAATTGTGAAAGCAAAATTAATGAAAAATGAAAGAGTTGTAGTTCTGCCGAAAAAAGTTGCGACAACAAAAACCTGTCCGAACTGCGGAAGAATAAATAAAGAAATTACACTTTCAGACAGAATTTTTGAATGCCAATGCGGTTACAAAGAAGACAGAGATATTCACGCAGCTAAAAATATGATTATGTTGTCAAAAAATACCTGTGGAACGCAGGGAATCAACGCCTTTGGAGAGGATATAAGACGGAAACATAAACAAAAATGTTGCAACGCTGACCTCGATGAATTAGGAAGCCGCCACTTCTATAAGTAGCGGTAGTTCATCCTAAGAAATCCAACAAACTCGGCTGAATTAATCTTGCAATTACCGCCAAATTTGCCTGATACATGTAATCTGCAATCATTAACTGCGAAATTGCATCGGCCGGATCGATTTTAACGAGATTATCATATTCTTCCGTCATAATTGCGTTTTCGCCGACTAATCTTTCAGTGTTGTAGTTGTAACGTGCCTGTAAAGCTCCGTCTTCGGCCATGACAGCTAAAATATTATTCATCATCTCGTCCATTTTAGGAAGCATTTTGTTGAGCAAATCATCACGGTTTCCGGATTCTATTGCGGCCATGATGTCGTTAATTACTCCGAATCCGTTTTGACGCATTGTATTAGCACCGCTTCGGATTGTTTCGTTTTGAGTGTGAACCCCGCTGCCGTATAAATAACTGCTGCTTTCAATGCCTCGTGAAGTTCCGTCATTATTTTCATCGTAGGATTTTCCTTCAAGATTGTAACCGCCACGATAAAATGTCCGATTTGAAGTGTTAGTGCCAAGCATGTCCTTGCCTTCACCGCCCGTAAATTCAATTTGAACTGAGTAGCCTCTCGGTGAATAAACGACTAATTCGTTATCATCGTTAATTAATGCCTGAACGTCATAATCCTGCATTCTTGCGTTAATAAATTCGACAACGTCATTAGCTTTTATTTCGTCATCGTTCGTAACATCTCGCAGTGCCGTTAAATCAAGTGTGTGAGTATAGCCTGCAACCGTGATATTTAATAGTTCATCGGGGAAAGTCTGACCTTCAATATCCCATTCAAAAGCCATAATTCCCTCGCCTGTTCCGTCAGGGTTTAAGCGTCCTTGAATGCCCGTTGAAATTCCGAGAGCATCTTCGGCAATATGTCCCTTGATGTCGAGAACATTTACAGCGGAACCGTCTTTTGAGGAAATCGAAATTAACGGAAAATCTCCTGCGTTTCTTCCTGACTGTCCCATGTGATTGTCGTAATAATTCACGTAGAGCCAATCTCCCGCCTGAACTCTCAAACGATCCATTACATCTTTAACGGTATCGTCAGCACTGACATCAATATCAACGCTGTATGCAAGATTTGAAAATCTTATCGTGCCCTCCCTAAATGTTCCGCTTTCGATTGAGTCAGGATTTGATTCTATTGTTTCATTTCCGATTTCGTATGATTCATTTGCGTAGGCATCACCGAAAGTTGTATCGTCTCTCATGAGAATGTGATTTTGTCTCATGTTTGAGGAAATTCCCCCGTGAATGCCCATTTGAGTTGCAAGACCGCTGGAATAGTCGCCCCACACTGGATCGTTGAAAGGCATATCGACAACCGTAAATGCTTCGCCCGAAAGAAAATACATTGAACACGAGCCGTCAATATCTTCTCCGGTGCTGTTGATGTGTTGAACGAATCCCATAATTTCATGGCCTTCCTGTTCATTCACCTGATTAACGATCGACTGCATTAATTTAGCACGATTTACGAAGCCTGTCTCAGGGTCTACAACATCAGCACGTTTAATATTGACATCGTAATACATTCCGCAATTCATTTGAACTCTCATAGGAACTCCGATATTATCATCAACGCACGGAGCAGAGGGGAAATTTACGCATTTC